>JAQWFD010000007.1 GCA_028704555.1 Desulfobacterales bacterium | reverse complement strand
TCAGCCACTGCATTACTGCAATTGCCGCATGACTCGAGGCTGGTGTGATTCGCTAAATCTTCTACCATAAGACTCTTTCATTCTCTATCTCTTACCGGTTTTAATCGGCGCTTTCGGTCCGACCCCGGTTCCCTGCTTAAATCTCGGTTGGGTGACTTTTTTATATTTTTTAACCACGAAAAAGATGAACTAAAAAAATTATCTAAATTGAAAGACATTCCATCATCTCTTCCGGTTTTATGCTCCTATCCGCTGTCGGCCTGAGAACATCCCTCGCCAGATCCGCCTTGGATTTTATCAACTCATTCAGCCGGTCTTCCACGGTTACAAATCCAGCCTCTTTTACAATCGGATAATAGACATTCACAGTTTTTCTCTGCCGGATACGATGGACCCGGTCTGTGGCCTGATTTTCCTTAGCCGGATTCCAAGGGCGGGTGTAATGGATCACATGGTTGGCGGCTGTAATATTCAACCCCACGCCTCCTACCTGATGGCCGAGAATAATCACGTTAAATCCCTGCTTCTCAGAAAATATATCGATAATGCATTGTCTATTTTCCGTGATTTCTCCATTGATAATATCAGGCCAGATTCCAAATCTTTCATGGATGCTTTGGCGCAGGATTCGTTGAACTTTTTTAAAATCCGAAAAAATGATCACTTTTTCAGATACTGCCTGAATACCAGAGATAATATCAAGGGTCGCCTTGAGTTTAGGGCAATCGGATATATCTATTTTCGGCCTGATATTATAATCTGTCGTCAGCGCCGAAGGGTGCGCGCAAAACATGATAAGTTTTTGAATCGCCGCCAGGGCAGCCCCTCTGCCTCCGGTTTTTCCAGCGTCAGCGATTTCCCGGTATATTCTCAGTTGCGCTTTTGAAAGAGACACATGAGCGTAATTGATATTTTTTGGCGGCAGATCAAGCGTTTCGGATTTAAGTCGCCGCAGATAATGCCCTTTGACCTTGCCGAGCAATTCCTGAATTTTTTCCTCACGTTTTTCTTCCCCGCTTTCGATAATAGGACGCTCATAGTATTTTCTAAAATCGGCCCAGCTACCCAACAACCCAGGTTGGACAAAATCCATGATGCACCAGAATTCAATCAATCCGTTTTCAACCGGTGTTCCTGTCAAGGCCGCCCGATGCTTGGTTTTCAATGCTTTGACCGCACAGGTGCGTTGTGTTGTTGGATTTTTGGCATACTGCGCCTCATCACAGACAACCATGTTCCAGTCGATTCTCCCAAGTCGCGTCTGATCGCGCCGGAGAGTATCATAGGTCGTCAGCACAACATCAACTTGTTGAAAAGAACTGTCCGGCACACTACGTTGCCGCCTTTCGTATAAAAAAATACGCAGCTTTCCCTTTGAAAACAGTTGGATCTCTCTTTTCCAGTTTTCCATTAGTGTTTTAGGCAAAACGACCAGATGCGGGCCTTTCTCCCCAGATTCTTTCATATTCATAAAATGGGCAATAACCTGAACGGTTTTACCCAAACCCATTTCGTCAGCCAGCAAGCCACCGATAAGATGAGTATTGAGTCTGGTCAGCCACCTGAAACCGTTGAGCTGATACGGATAAAGATCCCCGTTGAAAGTTTCCGGAGGATCAATCACGGGAAGATCATCCGGCAGAAGCTCTACCTCTTCCGGCAACAATTTTTTATCGACAAATTCCAACAACTGAAGATTTTCATAGATGTCCAGCACTGCCCCGGCTGGAATTTTATACGTACCGTTTTCCTGCCTTGTCAGGGTGTTCAAAATTTTGTCAAATTTTTCACCTCTCTCGGGATCGATCCGTACCCAATCCTCGGCATGTAAGACATATTCTTCACCGGTTTCTCTGGAACGTTTGACAAGCTCCCGGTAAGTTTCCGGCGACAATCCTTCCGGCACCTGGAATCCATCCCCACCATGGGATTCTGTGGGTTCCTCATCTAAATTCGCAGCAGGAGACCAATCTTCCAGATCCACTTTCGGGACGGCGTCAAACCAACCACCTGTGGTTTTATTGACATGAATGTAGGGCCGGGAATTATAAACTTTTGTTTTTATGCCTTTTACACGCTCACTGAACAATGAAAGATCAAATCCTTCAGGAATTATCTGCTCAGGATTGGTCAAGAGCTTAGGAACACCTGTACCCTTGATTTTCCCCCCTTTTGGTAGCTCAGACAGTCTGCTGCACAGATCTTTATCCAGAACCAACCGCTTACGCTGGTATCCGGATTCTGCTTTTGTGATGACCGGTTTGATATCACCGGTTAACAAGTCTTCTCCTGAACCGATCCCATAAGACTTCATTCCTTCAACTTCAGGAATCAGGGTGATCTCTTCAGGGCTGTCAACTCGCATATCCAGTTTTGCGTCTGACCGGAAGGCGTATTCTTCGGAAGCCAGGTACTTATCGATCCCGGCGTTTGCCTTTTCGGCGGCGTCTTTTACCGCGGCCAGATACCCCATACGATCCTCAAGACTGTCCCAATTCACATCATTGCCTTGAGCCAGGTCAAACACACGAGCCTGTTCCAACGTTAATGCCGCAATATGTTGATCATCTATAACAAACACCCTGCCGTTGCGATACGGATCTTCTTCACGTAACGGCCCGTAATCCGGATGATTCGCCTCCACCGATATCCTGAAATCCCTGTCACCTACATGCGAGGATGAATCAACCTGCATCTCAAGGGATTTGGCAAACGGAATAGCAAGAACATGAAACAGGTCGCTGTCTTCGTCGGAATTCAATTGATCATAAATTGTATATGGAACGATCCATGCCCCCTTATCTGACGGTTCCAGCAGCCCCTCTACCCACAGGCTGTCGAGAGCTGACCAGAGATCGCCCTGAAAGAGTAATTTTGATAGTATTTCTGAGCTGTTGCTGTTTAACGGAAACGCAGGAACTGGCTCTTCGGTACAGGCAAATCGTATTCCCTCCGGCCGGAATGACTTTGTAAGCATCCGTTTCCGTTTTTTTTTAAACAGTTTCATAATGTCCTCACAAAATAATCAATCCTGTCACGTTCTTTTTCCTGCCACACACCCCGATAATGAAGGATTCTTCCATCCCAACCCGGATAGGCCTTATCCCTGAGCGTCAATGATTTATCTTTGAAATAACCCGCCTGCTGAGTTAAGAATCGTTCGCCTGCCCAGAATTTCTGGAATTCATTCCTTGGATACACATACGCCGCATTTCCAACATTTTTAAATTCCACGACTCCGAATGTCCCAAAATCCAACATGAATCCGTCTTTATCCAGTATCTCCCGGACCCGTTTGACCCTTGCCTGGTCGACATACTGTCTCCAGAAATCCGCACGCTCGCCTTCAAAAAAGTCTTCAATACGCTGTAATATGACCCAGGACAAAAATTCCTGTCTGGATTCTGGATTAACATCCCTCCAGAACGAAGAATCCACAGCCGTCTCATCATCCGACGAGTGCGGTTCGCCAAATGTTTTCCATATATATGCGAGGATGCCTTCATCCCAGTTATTTCTGGCTTTGAGCGCATTTAGATAATGTCGACCGAATGCAGACTGATACGGAACATTGGTCACCCGGGCATATTCTTCGAGTATTCGTCGGCTGCTCTCTTTCTGCAGGGTACCGGCTCTTCCTTTGGCAAGCATCGTTCTCCAGGCCACCTGGAAAAGTCCGTCCTCAGGTTTTAAACGATTCTGTAACAGAAAGTCATCGTATAAAGTATTGGCTTTGGCAGTTTCAACATCACGCAATATCCCCTCAGAAAGCCGGTTTGAAACCAACCAGAACGCGATTCGATCTGATACGCGACTAGATTTTTCCAATGTCGTCATTCCTTTTTGAAAAATCAATTCCCTCAATACTTCTTCAAGAAGATCGCAGGGGTAATGTCTGACCAGCATGAACCAACCCTGAAAAATCACTTGCTCCTTCGGACGGGTTTTCAGAATCCGTGCGGCCTTCATGCCAAGTTTTTTCTTCTGATCATGAATAATTATATGAATACAAGCCAGCAAACGATTCAGATCAAACGCATACGCCAATTCAGTCAGCTTATCAACCGGGCAAAGCTCAAGCCTTTCCCTGACTTCATCCAGAAGTGAACGGGAAATAAGAATCTGATCACCCTTGCGGCGAGGGTGCTGAGCCCTCACCTGCTCGAACAAACTATCCAGTCGGTTGGATTGGAACGTAAGCCTCATGCGTTACTTGATAATCTGTCTTAAAATGTTCAAAAAATCTCTCAGGACATCCGTCTCACTTAATCGAATCGTTATTTCAACACGCCGGGCTTCCGCACATCTTTCATCCACGCATCCGACCGGAAACCGGGTATCCGAATAACCGGCTGTTATCGCCTTTTTTTTCAATAAATCCATATAAGGTTTCATCGCCGGTTCATTCAGAAGGAATGACAAAACTTGTCCGGCGCGTTCCCGAGAAATGAACGGATTGGCGTTTCGAGTGTCTGCTCTGTCTGTATGACCTGATATTTCAACAACCTCTATTCGTTCCAGAAACTGTGGATACCGATATATGATCTCAAGATATTTGGGAACGGCCTGACGCAATATTGCTTCAGCCTCCTGCCCCAGTTCTGTACGGCCGAATCCAAATCTCAGGCTTTTCTCACTGATCACCAGCGCTCCGGTGTTACAATCAACTTCAACATTTTCAATCTCGGACAGATTTCTGTCATGACAAATATCGTCCACCACCTGTTCCCATTCCTTAACCAGATGAGTGGGTTCCACCAAGCGTTTGCCGATATCCAGCAATGTTATGACGGTAGTCAATGCAAAAATCATCAGCAGCCCGGCCATCAAATCGCTGTAGGATGCCCAGAAGGTTTCGATTTCCTCATGCCTTTGGACAGCCCAGGGATTTTGTCCTTTCTTGGAAAATGGCATCATTTACTCATCATCCTCCGGAAAAATCCTCCCCTGTTCTCGGCAGGGCTGCTTTCAGGACCATTCGTGATTTTCATCGGCTGCAATGAATCGGTTATTTTATCCATTGAGCTGCTGATGGTTTTCAGATGCGGTAGGATGTTATCGGACATCCCTGAATGAAGCGTATTAATCTGCCGATCAATGGATGACATTCTCTCGAGGACCGCTTCGCTGTAGTTTCCGTTTCCATTACCGCTATCTCTCGATATGAAGTTGTTAATACGTTCCACGTGGCTGCAGAGTCCATTTAATGTCGTCATCAGTTCGGGATTCATTTGCTGTTCCGGATTCGGTGCCGAATATTTTTCAACGGCCTGATTCAGTTCAATAATGGCGTTATGAACGGGGCTGTTTTTTTCCAACATGGCAGATTGCTGTCTTAATTCAATCGACATTTCATTGGAAAGCCGTTTCAGCTGATCCATACACTCTTTATTGTGCATTTGAATCATTTCCGAACCGGTTTTAAACCCCTCTACCAGTGTGTCCATTCCTCTTTGAAAATCCTCGGAAATCCCGCTGATCGTCTCAACGACATTGGCCATGCGTACAGAAGCTTCGGAAGCCTTTTCGATATTCGAGACGACCACATCGTTTGTGGCATGTCGAAGATCATCCAGAATTTCTTTCTGAGTCGAAATATCCTGACTGATGGTCTTAAGCACACCCTCAAGAGAAACAACCAGTCCCGGCATCTCCTCCATGGACTGTTTGACTTCAAACAGACTGCCACTGAACCGTTCCACCACTTCAGCCACCTTTTCATCATATGTTTCAAGGGCCTTGTTCAGATGGGTTCCGATCCCCTCGGCCAGTTCCCGGATGGTTCCCCGAATCTGTTCAACAACTGCGGCAGAATTTTCCGTGATGGTATTCCATGCGCCTTCCGATTCCTTCCGTGCCCGATCCATGGCCTGGACCTGGGACTGCATTGACTCTTGAAGAATGCCCTGCCCCTCTTTGGCCCGGGTTGCCGAACTTTCAAGCAGTGCAGCAGCCGAAGCAATATCACCTGATGAGGATTTGAGCTTTTGGGAAATACCTTCGAGACCATCCAGGCTTTCGCTGAGTATTTCACCGGCCCTGCCTGTTTTTTCGATCAGTTCGGTCTGAGCGCTAAACTGGCTCTTTAGCTGATTGGTAAACTCCAACAGCTGCTCCCGGATTCCGGTCTGGGCTTTTGTGGTGTCCTCGATAATCCTGCCCATCTTCTGGAACTGCATTTTGAAGGTATCATTCATATACGCCACATATTCCTTCAAAACCGTTTCCATGGCTTCGGACTGCTTTTGCTGAGAATGTTCGAAGTGGTCCGTGATGACATCACTCATTCGGGTCAGCTTTTCATTGAAGCCATCGAGAATTTGTGACTGTTGCTGTTTTGATTCCTTGAGATCGCTTTTGATCCATTCATGGAGATCTTTTATTACCGGAACCAATTGAGTTTCCATTACTTCACCCAATGCCGGGGCAAACGTATCAGAAAGTTTTATAGCGATGTCTGTTGCCATCGTCTGCAGACCATGTTTGATATCGGCCTGAAGTTCCATATATTTTCGGGCATATCGTTCATTGGAGTGACATGGAAATATGTTATAGACCAGATCATCTACGCGAAGAAGAGTTTGCTCAAGGCCATTGACAGCAAAACGGCAAGAAAGCGTAAAGAGAATCGACAAAAAAATACCAAGAAGTGAGGTTTGAAATGCGAGAGAAAGTCCTGAAACCAGATGTCCAACGCCCTGCTTCAAATTTTCAAGCTCATCCAGTCGAAGATCATTCAACCCTAGCATGAGCCCCAGAAACGTACCGAATATGCCTATGGCAACAAAAATTCCCGGCAGCGCTTCCGTCATGCGACGGTTGCGGACGCTATCGAGGACAATTTCAGGCGTTAAAAATTCTCTGAGCCGGATTGGAATCGATGCAGTGTCTTCACCGGATATCCGGGAATCCTCCCAACTGACTCTAAAGGATTTAAAAGCCCTTTCAGCCCATTGGGTTGTGTCAAAAAGTGTAGCCTGAATCTGCTGTCTGAGGGCTTTCGGATCACTATCGGCTTTCAAGTACTTTTTCAACAGCCGTTCATTACTGGAGAGTTGATACCAGCGGCGAAAAATTGGCCAAAGCTGGAAAATCACAGCCCCAAAAAAACAAACAAACTGAAATCCCAAATAATACCATGTCGAAAAGAGCATATCGGACTCCGTTTAATCTGGTGTAAAGCTGAATTTTCAATTTCTCAGGCTGGAAAATTTAATTCACTTAATAGCTAAGCATTTTCCTCCCCAAGATCGGTGACAATCAAACGAAACTGTTCCAGTGCGGCTTCAAGGTCTTCGACGATTTCGCGGGCGATGATATCGGGATCAGGCAGATTGTCAGATTCTTCGAGGCTTTCGTCCTTGAGCCAGAAAATATCGAGGCTGGCCTTGTCACGGTTGACAAGCTCATCATACCCATAGGAACGCCAACGGCCGTCGGGATGGTCTTCACTCCAGGTCGGCTTCCGTTCATGACGGTTTTCCGGATTATAACACCGGACAAAATCATCCAGATCTTCACGTTTCAAGGAATTAGTCTTGAGGGTAAAGTGTATGTTGGTGCGAAGGTCGTAAATCCAGAGTGTTTTTGTCCAGGGGGTTTCCGATGCGGGTTTGCGGTCAAAGAAAAGTACGTTTGCTTTTACCCCCTGGGCATAAAAAAGCCCGGTGGGCAGGCGCAACAGGGTATGGACATCGCAACCATCCATGAGCTTTCGGCGCACAATCTCCCCTGCCCCGCCTTCAAACAGGACGTTGTCCGGCACCACGACGGCCGCACGCCCGTTCTGCTTGAGCAGGGTTTTGACGTGCTGGACAAAATTGAGCTGTTTATTGGAAGTGGTAGCCCAGAAATCCTCCCGCTCAATGTTATCTGTTTCCTTTTTAGCCTTACCGTCTTCTCCCACAATGGTGGTGCTACTCTTTTTGCCAAAGGGGGGGTTGGTCAGCACGATGTCGAAACGATCGCCGGGATCAGCCGCAAGGGAATCGGAAACCGATAGCGGCAATTTCCCGCCGTTGGTACCGATTCCGTGCAGCATCAAATTCATGGCACAGAGCCGGGCCGTGCTCTGCACCAGCTCCCATCCGGAAAAAGTGGCATCCTTGAGTTGTTTCTTTTCATCCCGGGTCATCGTCGGAAAATGGGCGATGAGATAGTCAAGTGCCGCCAGCAGAAACCCGCCGGTGCCGCAGGCCGGATCGCAGATGGTATCCCCCGGTTTGGGTAAAATGACATCCACCATGGCCCGGATAAGGGGCCGTGGGGTGAAATACTGGCCGGCACCGGATTTGGTATCCTGGGCGTTTTTCTCCAGCAGCCCTTCGTAGGCATCGCCCTTGACGTCGGCGCTCATGATCGACCAGTTCTCTTTGTCGATCAGGTCAACGAGCAGGCGCCGCAGCTTGGACGGGTCTTGAAATTTATTCTGGGATTTATTGAAGATGAGGCCGAGCAGGCCTTTTTCTTTGCCCAACGCCTCCAGGATGTGACGATAGTGGTCAAACAGTTCATCGCCGTCTTTTTTCAGCAGGCTGGTCCAGTCGTAGCCTTGCGGAACGGCGCTGGACTCGTTATAGGGCGGTTGGGTGCGCTCGTCCGCCATTTTGAGAAACAGCAGATACGTCAACTGCTCGACATAGTCGCCATAGCTCATGCCGTCATCGCGCAGGACATTACAGTAGTTCCAGAGTTTTTGAACGATATTTGCAGGGGTCATGAATTCGTAATTTCCCGTCTATTGACATTATTAGATATAAATTATATTTTAGAGAAAAAGTCCTGACATGTGCCTGGTATATTTTCTCCCATCGGTTATTACCGGCATCACACGGGCTATCAAACTTTTACCGGACAGAAAATCTTTATGCGAAAAAAATCTCTTTTTAAAACCAATCGTTATCTTAAAAATCCTGAAAAGTATCAGGATGCTCTGATTACGAATGTCTCCAGCTCGACGGTTATCGAAACCAACGCCAGTGTTCAGGCTGTTACTGAAAAGTTGGCTGCCGCCAAGAGCAGAATCTTTCACGCTACCCGGCCGAAGCGGAAACAGAATTTCTGATTATCTCAGAAAATAATTGTTCCATCGGTTTGTAATTGAGTTCCATTCCCGCCTGAACCGCCAGAAAGTACTTGTTCCTCTGTTCAGAAATCCCGCTGAAATCCAGCAACGGAAATCCCGCCTGCAGTGCCATTAACGTTGAGAGCAATCGAGCAATACGGCCATTTCCTTCGCGGAATGGATGAATTAATACCAACTCCACGTGAACTTCGGCTATCGCTTGAACCACCTCTTCAGTCTTTTCGAAAATACAGGGGGTGTATCTTTTTAATTGTTCATGTTCAAACTGTTCCATTAATTTTGCAACTTGCGCGGCCATGGCAAAGGGAAAGTTTCCCTTGCTGATATTGACCTGCCGATATCGGCCGGCCCATTCATAAACCTTGCCCAGCCATATTTTATGAAAATGGCAAATATCAGCGGCCAAAAATTGATGATCCTGATCAATGCAACGTATCAACGTATTCGTGGCCTCTGCCAGGGCATCGGCTTCAACGCTGTCCATATCATCCGGATCCGTAATTTTCAGAAGATTCCGCAAGACCTTTCCTTCGGAGCCGGCCTCATATTGCGCCTCAACCAGACCGGCGACATCATATCTACCATTCGTTTTCATGTGTCCGCCAATATTTGATCTGAAACAAAACCCGGATTCATCCCGGACCGTTTATAGGATTGATAAAACCATCGCTCAAATGCCTCTTCATCAACAACTACGATTCGGAAAAACGGAAACCGGGCATCACGGTTTATGGGGTTTTCCATAAACCTCGCTTTTTTCTGCCGCAAACGGCAGCACCTGATCGCCCGGTTTGGGATAATCGACAGGTTTGGGCCTTCGCGGCTTTCTTCCGGACCTGGATGCTTTCGTTTCGCTTTTCATCTCAAACTGTTTCAGGAGCACACTGGCCGGTTCATCATTCGGAAACTGAGAAACCAGCTTTCCGGAAAAAGCCTTTTTGAGGATCGATTGTCGGAGACGTTCGGCACGCCGTAGATCAGCATCGAGGTCTCTTTCTAATCCGTTTACTAAAGAAAAACGATTTTGCATTTCCAAGACAATTTTTCTCTGTTCTTCTGACGGAGGAATAGGAATTGTGAGTGCCTGTAGCTTTGTGCCGTTGACGTTAGCTTGCCCAACTTGCTGGTTAACGACTGACTTTATCCATTTGCGTCCGTACATTGAGTTAATGTAGTAGCTAATAAACTTTGATTCAATACCCATCAACACCTGTACTCTAATTAAATAAGAGGCAAAAGAGCAAAGTTTTGGTTGCCCTTTATAAACAGCCGTTTTCCCTACCAGTTCTGGACTATTAGTACGATTGAACAATAAATCATTATCCTTTAGTAACAGCTCCGGAAACTCACTATGATCTTCAGGTAAATATTTCAACACACCCAACAAAAGTTCACCTTCAAATATATTGCCCATTCTAAGGACAGAAATTCCATTATTATCTTGATTTGTTTTTGATGAACTCCCATATTGAACTTTTCCTGCAACTTGCTGCACTGTCGCCAATGTCCAACTGTATGGAATTTTATAACCGAATCTCTCAGGACCTTTAGGAACCTTATATTTCTTCTTCCACTGTTCATCCTTCGGCACCTTGCCTTTGGCTTTCATATTGGCAAGTTCATTTTGTTCCCATTTGGTACGGCGTTCGATGAGGATGCGAACAAGGAGTTTGCTTGCGGGCTCAACGTCGGGGTGGGCCTGTCTCCATTCTTCGGTGAGTTTTCCTTCGACGGCGGCTTTAAGAACGGCGGCTTTGTAGCGTTTGAGATTGGCCTTAACGCGCTTGAGGTTGGCAACGGCTTCGTCAAGTCGGGAGAATTGTTTTTCGATTTCCGCAACAATTCGTTTTTGTTGGTTAGGTGGTGCAACAGGAATTAGTAATGCCTCAACAGCCGCCTTGCTTAATTCAACTTGATTGGTCGAACCAGACTGCATTGCTTCAATGCAGCCTTGGACAGATTGACTCATTATCCAATAATGGACATACAACGGTTCAACTTCTTTAGGCCTTACAATTGTTACGTGGCTATCGACCACATACTTTTCGTTTTGCGCTAAATGTTTTATTACAGCTGCACGTCCAATAGTCCCAGTGCCCGTGCTATTCCAAAGGATATCCCCTTCCCGGACATAACGCTCTGGTGCCCACTTACTCCATTGATCAGGATCGACGTATTTCAGATGTTCTTTCTGAATTCCGAACCATCGAATGCACTTCTGATTAATTACTGGCAATCCGCTATTCTCAATGTACTTTGGGCTTTTTCCACGCTGGATATACTCGGTTATATCTCCTATCGTTACAACACTCCAGTTTACCGGAAGCGATGATTCATCGATTGTTACAAATTTTTTATCTATCACGCAGCCAACGCCCCATTCAATTCATCTATCATCATACCCAATTCATCCCCAAATAGCTGATACACCCTGCCGAGCCCGCCCTGCTGGGAAAACGGCGCGTAGTCGAAATCTTCCGTTTCAATGCTCAGATTGGCGGCGATATGATCACGGATCATCACCAGCCACCGGCGCTGCTCTTCGCTGAACTTGCTGCCGCCGGATTCCTGCCGGGCCATCCAGTCATTGAAATTGACCTCCACCTTTTCCGGAAACGGCACCAATTCGTTTTCCCGGTGCATGGCAAAACGGACCAACGATACCAGATCCGTGAGGATATGTGGAGCATTTACTCCTTTTACCTTTGATTTTTCAAGCGCGGCATAGGCATTCCACAGCCTGTCCACCCGTAAGGGACTGGGCGGTTTCTCTATTAGGCCGGCGAGCTCCCTGATGTTTTCAAAGCGGAGCCGGGCCTTGTAGGGGGTGGCGTAGAGAATCTGAAGGGCGGTAATTTCATCCTTATTTTCTTTGATAAACTGCTCGAACGAATCGACCAGCCCTTTGGCCTTTTCAAGGGCAGCGGCCGAAAACCCGGCCTCCAGCACCTGGTCGGTGCTGATGGTGTCGATAGTCTGCTCGTTTTTTTTCTTGATCTCCAAAATCAAGTCCCGCAGTTTGGGATCATACAAAGGTTTAACCGCCTCCCGGATCATTTGGGTTTCGGCCTGTCGGATCTGGTCTTCGGTCGGCTCGACAACCTCCGGATGGTCCTGCTTTGCCCGCTCGATATGGTTATCGGGCTTGAGGGCGGTCACCATATCCGTGGTCAGCTGTTCGATGCTTTTCCCACCGGCAAGGGCTTTTACCTTTTGCCCGTCTTCAGGGCTGATATGCCGGGCGATTCTGGCCAGCCGTCCGGCAATGGAGGAGATGACATCCGGTTCGGTATTGCCAAGGCTTACCGCCTGCATGAGTTTTTCAAGACTGACAGAAGGCTTTCGCTCCATGGGCCGGGAATCGGTCTTGTCCATCTCGCACACACCCACGCAATCAACAATAACGAAATGGTCCTTGCCGTTTGAATCCGGAGTGACGGCCTGCAGATCATCGGCATTGATGATGCGCACGCCCCGGCCCTTCATCTGCTCAAAAAAGGAGCGGGATTTCACAGCCCGCATGAACATGACAATCTCCAGGGGTTTGATATCCGTGCCGGTGGCGATCATGTCCACGGTAACGGCAATGCGGGGATTATAACTGTTCCGGAAAGATGCGATCAGCTCTTCCGGGGTAGCGCCGGTGGTCTTATAGGTGATCTTACGGGCAAAGTCATTGCCCTTTCCAAATTCCTCACGCACCATTTTAACGATATCTTCGGCATGGCTGTCGTCCTTGGCAAAGATAAGGGTCTTGGGGACATGCTCCCGGCCCGGAAAAATCTCAGTCAGGACTTTTTCTTTAAAACTGCGGATAACCGTCCGGATCTGATCCACGGCCACCACGTCACGGTCCAGCCGATTGGGATCGTATTCAAAATCTTCATCCAGCTTTTCCCAGCGGACGGTACGGGTGTCACGGTCGCGCTTGTCGATATAATAGCCTGCCTCGACCCGGGAGCCTTTGTCGGTAATCTCGGTTTTGATCCGGTAGACATCATAATTGACATTGACGCCATCGGCCACGGCGCGCTCATGATCGTATTCCATCACCAGATTCTGGTTAAAAAAGCCAAAGGTCTGTTTGGAGGGCGTTGCGGTCAGCCCGATCAAAAAACCATCGAAATAATCCAGCACCTGGCGCCAGAGGTTATAAATGGAGCGGTGGCACTCATCGGTTACAATGAAATCAAAGGTCTCGATGGGAAAGGCCGGATTGTATTCCAGCGGCGGTGGTTCTTTAAACATCGGAGCAAGCCCCTGGATGGATCGGTCTTCATCCTCTTCGGCAAGCGTCTGGCCCTTGAGCATGGAATACAGGCGCTGGATCGTACAGATGCAGACCCGGGCCGTGGTATCCAGAGTGTTTGAGGTCAGACGCTGGACAATATATTCCTCGGAAAATTTAAAATTATTATAGGGCGAGACATACTGCTGAAACTCCTTGAGCGTCTGCTTGCCCAGATTGCCGCGATCCACCAGAAAAAGGATGCGGCGGGCGCCGGCAAACTTGATCAACCGGTAGATGAAATTGATTGCGGTAAAGGTCTTGCCGCTGCCGGTAGCCATCTGAATCAGAGCGCGGGGCCGATTGGCGGCCAGGGATGTTTCCAGGTTTTTGATGGCCTGGATCTGAGCAGACCACAGGCCTTCTTCATGCAGAGGCGGAAAGGTCTTGAGGCGACCGCGCAGTGTGACAAGATTCGGGTAGCCGTAAGAATCCACTGCGTCATCTACCCGAGGGCCTACATTTTGCGTCTCTTCCATAAAATACCGGGGCTGGTGAAACGCAAACACCTGACGAGAGCGGGGCTCCGGATCAAGATTATTTGTAAACCGGGTAATTTCGCCGGTAGACTGGTAGCAGAAGGGAAGCGGCCTTATCCAGGCGGGGATGCTGTCCGGAAGTCCTTTCAGATATTTATCCGACTGAATTTCAACACCGGTCAGGGTGGTGCCCGCTTTTTTTGCTTCTATGACACCGACCGCCCTGCCGTCCACATAGAGAAGATAATCGGCAAGGCCGTGCCCGGCTTTCAAGGGAAACTCACGGATCGCAACGCCCCGTCCGGCATATATGTTAGCTTCCTTTACGTCCTGGATCTTCCAGCCGGTTTGACTTAATAGCGCATCAATCTTTTCACGAGCTTTTTGTTCGGGTGTCATGATGATATTCGCCGTCATCTTTTTATAAAAAAAATTGATAAAAATTAAAAACTTGCAAACTTTTTTAAGTACCATTAGATAGTCTATAAGTCAATATTGAGAACTACCTATTACACTGTCAAGAAAATGGAAAACCATAAGCACACAATTCTGAGCTCTTTACTCCGATGGGCAATCACGACGGATCGCCCCTACACACGGCAGACATAAGGGAAGAAAAAAAATGGGGACAGGTAAATTATGCTCGATCTCTCAAATACGTCAAATACGAATGAATCCCACCCCGCCAGGTATCACAGAATGCCTTTACCTGCTGAGGCTCACGGGTAATGTGAGGGTCGGACTGGGACGGGCATGAATAAATGCATTTCTCACTTTATGAAGCTTAAATTGCCTCTTTTCCAGACCAATGGCCTGATTTGTTCCAACAGGCCGACCGTGCGCCGCAAATCGTCCAATTTCTGGCCCTGTTCGCGCAGCCGCTGTTCATTCAGGGTGAAACCTCGAACCAGATGCTCCCTCAGCACACTTGTGGTCCATTGGCGGAACTGGGTACCGCGTTTGGAATTGACCGGACTTAGTAAAGGACAAAAATCGGGACTCAAGGCTCACGTATGTGATAATAAACGGGTTGGTATGGGAAAAAACTTAAACCAGGCATCGGCAAAATCAGCTGGGGGGGCAGAATTTTATTACCCCTGCGGCTCTGCGGTAACATCATTTTTTCAGGAATGAAGACTCGGGCCCAAGCTTTCGAAGCCTGTCACCTGAATCCTCTATCAAATAACCATCATACTTTTACCAGACAGATGATCTCCATGCGAAAAAAATCACTCTTTAAAACCAATCGTTATCTCAAGAACTTTAAAAACTATCAGGATGCTCTGATTACGAATGTTTCCAGCTCGACGGCTATTGAAACTGGTGCCAGTGTTCAGGCTATTACCGAAACACTGGCTGCCGCCAGGAGCAGAATCTTTCTGCGCTACCCCACCGAAGCGAAAAAAGAGTTACTGATTAGCTCAGAAAATAATTGTTCCATCGATTTGTAATTGAGTTCCATTCCCGCCTGAACCGCCTGAAAGCACTTGTTCTTCTGTTCAGAAATCCCGCAGAAATTTAACAACGGCAATCCCGACTGCAGGGTATCGATACAGCTGGCCGTTTCGACGGCCTGGAACATGGCCCATTTGGCCCATTTGTGGCCCTTTCCTGTATTCCGGATTTGATTACCTGCCCGATCTCATTTCTATCCCGTCTGCGGAAATTCGATAAATGAGCCATGAGTCCTTTGAGCCCTTTATAAGCCCTTTGTTTTTTAAAATATAGAAAATGCCTTTTCCAGTAGTACCGACTCTTTGGAGGACGCCTTTTTTTCTAAGTACATCAAGATGTCGAGTGGCTGTTGGTTTTGATACACCGAATGCATCCCGATATACCTGATTGTTTATCTGTCGGCCACTGGCACACGCGGCAGTTTTACAATCCCGCATTCAATGGCGTCCATCAGCGAAAAATCACTCATCGTCCATGGAAACAGGGTGCCTTCGGCATATCCAGACCCCCGCAGAAAGAAGGGTGTGGCCGACAGATCCACAATCCGGCTAACGCCAAGCTTTCGACTGGCGACTTCAAGCCCAGTGATCCAGAGCCAGGGCAGCTTCCACCTGGCAAAAAAACGGCCGAATATTGTTGAATTTGTGATGTCGCCAATGCTGAAGCAGCCGGGCGGTTTCGGGTGTCACTTTCCAATCGTTTGGCTTGGGCAGACTTCTCCACTGCTCCACCTCACGGCGAAGATCATTGATAATCGAGGTGGGCGTATTGCTGTTCAGGGGTTGAAAGCCCCTCGACTTCATCGAACACCGATACTGGATCAGACTTGATTTGCAGCCTCATGAAACGATTCTTCTTTATCACGAGACTCAGCCTGAGAGAGATATATAAAGTTCAAATAATATGGAAATTTTTTCGGTTCTTAATACCGAACCGGATAGATATATTCAAAATACAGACGTTTTACTCAGAAATTTAGTTTTAAGCCACCAAGTACGACGGGAATTTAATGTCGAACGACTTGTTACTTATCAAAAAACAATTTATGGCTTGTTCGAGCAATAAAGCAATAATAATGCCACTGCTTCAGGAGGTTGTAAGTTTCTGATTAACGGTTTTCAACCGCAAGGCGCAGGCCAAACACAATCAGGACAGCACCGCTGGATGCCTGAAGCCATTTCGTCACCCGGCCGCCGGTCAAAAATGTTTTCATGTATCCGAAAAAAAAGGTCACCATCGAAAGCCACACCATTCCCATGCCAAAATGAATGCCGGCCAGGAGAATGGATTTGGCAAAAACCGGATCGCCGGGATTGATGAATTGAGGAAGAAACGCCAGATAAAATACGGCCGCCTTGGGATTGAGCACATTGTTGAGCATACCCTCCAGAAAGGCACGCCAGTTTGCCTGTTGTCGAATAGAGGAGGATGATATCCGGCCTGAAAAATCATTCATATTTGCTGCCGGCTTTCGCAGCTCGAGGATGGATTTTATCCCCAGGTATATGAGGTAACCTGCCCCGGCGGTTTTCAGAATATGAAAGGCCGCAGCGGAGTTGACCAGCACAATGGATACGCCGGCTGCCGACAGCGAGGCATGGACAAACAGACCGGTACAGATGCCTGCGGTCGTCATCAACCCGCAGGCTCTGCCGCGAGCCAGAACGCTGCGTATCACCAGCATGGTATCCGGACCGGGCATGAGGGTCAGGACAGCCGCAAATCCCGCAAACGCAATCACCTGATGATCAATCACACGAACCCTCCTGAACTATGAATTAGCGCCCTTGCGGGCGGATTGAGGAGCACTTCGTTTAAGGCAAAAGATAAGAAACAAGAAGCTTTTATTTTATAACATTCTCAAGTGCGCAAAGCTCCCACCCCCTCAGGCACTCAGTCCTTAGTCCTCAGCACTCAGCACTTATACCCTGTCAGATTGATGCAATCGGTGAAATTCGGCAGTTAAGATTTGCCGCAATGTCATTGGGAGACATTTTCAACAGGGTTCCCCGCTGACCGGCGTTAATAAGAACAGTCTCATAAGCCATCAGCGTTATTTCCATCACAACCGGCAGGTTTTGTTTTGACCCGAAAGGGCCAATGCCTCCGATCAGGTATCCGGTCAATCGCTGTGCGGTTGCCGGATCAGCCATTTTCGCATTTTTTACGCCAAATACAAATGCAACCTTTTTCAGATCCAGTTGCATCATACCGGACATGAGCGCCATACAGTAAGACCGGTTCCCCAGATCGACCACAAGCGTTTTTATGGTTTGCGCCAGGGGAAAACCCGTTGCGCTGGCGGCAAACGCCGCGCCCTTCTCTTTGTGGTCATACTTGACGATCTCAAAAACGACGTTCTTTTGTTTCAGTATTTTAACCGCTCTTGTTGACATTTCACTTTAACGAAGCCATCAATTTATATAGTTTATTTGTTGCGTAGTTTAAAAGCCGCTGATGGATGAACGCACCGGCCGGCCACGCCCCAAAAGCAAAAGTACCAGACCGATTAAAAATTGTTGCCTTAAACCGATCAGCGTAGTAAGAAAAAATAAAACGGCTGTCAGAATTCCAACGCTCCTGACAATTCAACCCGTAGCGGGCATCCGCATTCACCGGATCCCGATAACCACAATCTGGAACCCTACTCATTTTCACCCGATTTTTCAAGATGTCTTTGAGGGCTTGATCATAATTTCGGCCACGTTGTCACGGGCTCCGTCCCGCCCATTGTCGGTTTCTCCTACACAATCCGGGGAATGTCGTTCGCCGGCAACGGGCCGGACTTCGAGGCCACGCTTCGGAACTATGGCCGAAGTTATGATCGAGCCCTCTTTGAGCAACACTGATGAGCCATGCCAACATGCCAACGATTCTATGCAGGGGGGTTCCATTGAGGCTCTTTGTCACGCAACTATTTGATTTTTAAAATATATTGATCATGCATATATTTTTTTAAAAAAAAGAAATTTTTTTACCATATTTTCCTTGCGTTTTCCTGAAAAAGGTTTAAATTTCGCAAAAATACAACGTATCAAAAATGGGGTTAATATCGTGATTGTAGATACTCCGACAGCATTCTGATAATCCTGCCGGAATGATTTTTTCTTAAATCGACACTGCGGTTACCACCTTCGGCCAGTCAACTATTAACGTTCATAAAAGGAAACCGAACATGTATCAAAAACCTAATGTGCAATATACAGACAACCTCGTGGTTGAGGAAGATGACGAGCCTCCCAGCCAGCATGCTGTTTTACCCTCCTCGAATTCTGGTTCCCAGAATTTTATCAGCATCTTAGACAATTCCGGGCTTCAACCAACTGAAATTTTTCACCGCAAACGGACCCCTCGCAGCAGTTTAAAAACCCGACTGTTCAGACGTACATTTTATCCCGAAACGACCGATAAACAGTGGAATGACTGGCACTGGCAGATCAATCAGCGAATCCGCACACTGAGCCAGCTCGACAAGCTCCTGGTGCTTTCCGCAGAAGAACGTCAGGCCCTTGAATTTGATGGCTTTAAACTGCCGCTGGGTATGACGCCCTATTATGCCAGTCTTTTATCGGCCGATAACCCGGAGCAGCCCCTGCGGCGTACGGTGGTTCCGACGGTGCATGAATTATTCACCATGCCCGGTGAAGCCAGCGATCCGCTGGGTGAAGAACACCAGAGTCCGGTTCCCGGCCTGGTCCACCGTTACCCGGACCGTGCGCTCCTTCTGGTTGTAGATTTTTGCTCCACCTACTGCCGCTACTGCACCCGCTCACGGATGGTCGGACACGGAGGGGTGAATGCGGGTAAAGCACGTCTGGAAAAAGCCATCGAGTACATCAGAAAAACGCCGGCAATACGCGACGTTCTGTTATCCGGCGGAGACCCCCTCACCCTGAGCGACGATCGTCTGGAATGGCTGCTTGTGAGGTTACGTCAGATTCCGCATGTCGAGATCATCCGCATCGGTACCAAAGTGCCTGCAGTGTTACCCCAGCGCATCACCCCCAAGCTGGTACGGATGCTTCGACGATATCATCCCTTATGGATGAGCATTCATTTTACTCATCCGGAAGAGTGCACGCCTGAGGCAGCCAAAGCCTGCGCGACGCTGGCAGATGCAGGAATCCCCATGGGCTCACAGACCGTACTGCTCAAGGGAATCAACGATTCAGTCGAGATCATGAAAGAGCTGGTACACAACCTGATGATGATGCGGGTCAGACCTTACTACCTTTATCAATGCGATCCGATCTCCGGTTCCGGACATTTTC
This sequence comes from Desulfobacterales bacterium, assembly GCA_028704555.1. NCBI lineage: Bacteria > Pseudomonadati > Thermodesulfobacteriota > Desulfobacteria > Desulfobacterales > Desulfobacterales bacterium. The sequence continues at coordinate 82,822 of JAQWFD010000007.1, read as the reverse complement.
GTACCCCGGTTGAAAAAGGCCTGGAAATCATCGAGGGACTCCGGGGCTTTACTACCGGCTATGCCGTTCCAACGTATGTCATCGATGCACCGGGAGGCGGCGGTAAGATTCCCTTGATGCCGGATTATACCAGGGGCAGAGAGGGCGACTCACTGATGCTTCGCAATTTTGAAAACAAGATTTACAGCTATCCGGATCCTCAACCGCACACCACGGACATTCAATTGCACTGATCATAAAACTGAAGGCTGGATATTATCACGGTCCTGAGGGTTCCTCTTCCGGACCGTTTCAATGGCCTCGACAAAAATTAAATGTGTGCACATGGGCGGAATTTTTCTCCGTCTTCAAGGCGGTGCCATTTGTTTTTGCCGGGGCCCTCAATATGGTTGCGTCAAATTTTTAACTAACGGAGACAATAAACATGATTATCGGATTGACTTATGATCTTCGCTCCGAATATCTCGCCATGGGATTTGGGGAAGAAGAGACAGCAGAATTCGATCGGGATGATACAATCGATGCGCTGGAAGCCACACTCAATCAGCTTGGGCATGAATGCATCCGCATCGGAAATGCCCGTCAGCTGGTAAAACTCCTGGCGCAGGGCCACCGATGGGATATGGTGTTCAACATCTGTGAAGGACTTCACGGAATCGGAAGGGAAGCCCAGGTGCCGGCCCTTCTGGACATGTACGATATTCCCTATACCTTTTCCGATCCTCTGGTGATGAGCCTGACCCTGCATAAGGCGTTGACCAAGCGGGTTGTTCGCGATGCCGGTCTTTGCACCCCGGATTTCCGGGTTGTCACCGCTGCCGATGATGCATCCCTGGATATTTTCCCGCCCCCGTATTTTGTCAAACCGGTTGCCGAGGGCTCCAGCAAGGGAATCTCGTCCAAATCCGTGGTCAATCGCAAAGAGGATCTGGCCCGGATCTGCAAGGAAATGATTTGCGAATATCGACAGCCGGTTATCGTCGAACGCTGTCTTACAGGAAGGGAATTTACCGTTGGAATCATCGGCACGGGCTCCAAGGCAACCGTACTGGGAACCATGGAGATCCTCTTGCTCGAGGATGCGGAAAAATCGGTATATTCATACCACAACAAGGTAAAGTATGAAAAGCTTGTTCGATACCGGCTGGCAACACCCGAAGGGGATCGATCCGTTCAGGAGGCTGAAGCCCTGGCCCTGAATGCCTGGAAAGTACTGGAATGCCGGGACGGGGGACGTGTGGACGTGCGATGCGATGATGCAGGACAGCCCGGTTTTCTGGAGGTGAATCCGCTGGCCGGACTGAATCCAAAACATTCGGATCTGCTGATTTTATGCTCCCTTCTGAATATTACCTATGTCAGTTTGATCGAGCGGATACTATCATCGGCGGCTACTCGGATTAAAACCGGAAAGGATTGAGGACAAACCCCATGCGTATCGTTATATTGCATCAAGCCGTGACAGAACACAGCAGCCTGGATGAGCGGGATGTCTTAATGCAGGTCGATGCGGTGTCAGAGGCCTTAAAATCCCTTGGCCATGAGCCGACAGCCATTGCCTGTGATTTGAACCTGTCCGCTTTGCGTAACACGCTCAAGGCAATGAAGCCTGACGCTGTCTTTAATCTGGTAGAATCTCTGGACGGCAGCGGCCGGTTTCTTCATCTGGCGCCCTGCTTGATGGAGGCCATGAACACGGCCTTCACCGGCTGCCCGGCGACCGCCCTGCTGACAACCTCTCATAAAACCATGGCAAAATCGGTCATGGCCCACGCCGGCCTGCCGACTCCGGCGTGGATCGGACCCTGTCCTCAGGACAGCAGCAGTCATATGAAATTGGAACCGCAGGATTCACCCGGTCAATGGATCATCAAATCACTTTGGGAACACGCCTCCGCAGGACTGGACGAAACGTCCATCGTCACCGGAAGGCCATGCGAAGTCAGATCCCTTGTCTGCGAGCGCGCCCCCTGCCTCGGTGGTTCGGCTTTTGCCGAAGCCTATATCGATGGCCGGGAGTTTAATCTGTCGCTTTTACAGGACGGCGAATCGGCTGTGGTGCTTCCGCCGGCAGAAATCCTGTTCGAGGGGTACGCTGAAGAAAAACCCAGAATTGTCGATTACCGGGCCAAATGGGAGGAGGATTCCTTTGAATATAATCACACACCCCGACGGTTTGATTTTCCAACCGAAGATACCGCTTTGCTGGAAACACTCCGCAACCTTGCGATACGCTGCTGGCATGAATTTCACCTCAGCGGATATGCCCGGGTGGATTTTCGCATAGATGCTCAGGGCCAGCCCTGGATTCTGGAAGTCAACACCAACCCCTGTATCTCTCCGGACGCTGGTTTTGCCGCCGCCCTTAACCGGGCGGGCATTTCATTTGAATCAGCCGTGGAACGGATATTGGCAGCCGCTTTTCCAACGGATTCCGGACCGGAGTGTAAAGATCGGCTGCCGGCTGCCGGCAAAACTGCAGAACTGCCCCTGGATCAGATTCTGTTCGAATACGAACCGGGAATCGAAGATATCAAACAGGTCCGCCAGCTGGTGAGCAGCACGGATTTTTTCTATCCGGCGGAAGTGGATGTGGCCGTCGAACTGATTCAGGAACGACTGGATAAAGGCGATAAAAGCGGATATTATTTTGTCATGGCCCGATACCGGGGGCAGCTGATCGGCTACGGGTCCTATGGGCCTATCGCCTGTACGGTGTCCAGCTATGATCTGTACTGGATGGCGGTCAACCCGAAGTTTCAGGGGCTTGGATTAGGCCGGCGGATTTTAACCGAAATGGAAAACCGCATCCGTCTGTCCGGGGGCACCCGTATCTATATAGAAACTTCCAACCGGCAGCAATATGAAAGTACCAGAGCCTTTTATGAACGCTGCGGGTACCGGACTGAATCCATTATTGAGGACTTTTATGCGCCCGGCGACGGGAGAGCAATCTACGGTAAGGTTCTTCCGCATGAACCCCAGCGCGCTACGCCGGGTTCTGATCTTTAATGCCTTCCCGGATCAGGTTGAAGCGCCCGGTTTCAAGATCCAGGTCATAGATATTAAAATTGGTACCTGAATCGATGCCGTCATGGTGCACGGCAAAATTGACGGCACAGGAGCCGTCTTTCAGACTTTCAATCCGGTGAAAAACCCCCCGGGGCCAGACCAGCATGGCCGGTCCGTCGTAGACAATTTCGCCGTTTTTTTCAATCCGGTTCGGCGTGATTTCGAAAGATTCCTTCCGGCCATGCTTTTTCGTATAAATATCAATTCGCCTTGTGCCATGGAGAACGACCAGATTATCATCCTGATGCGGATGCATGTACCAGGGGCGGGCCACATCCCCCACCGGTCCCGGAGAGGTGGCACTGCTCTCATGGATTACCCGGTCGATGGCATCTATTCTGGACATGGCCCGGGTGGGGACATTATCAAACATAACCCCCGGGGTACGACGAAACGCATTCAACAGAACAATCCGGTAAAGACCGGGAACGTCATCAAAAATCACTGCCTCATTTAACATGGCTTTTGATCTCCATCGCATTTAAATTTACAGAGATTTCACGGTGACCGGGCATCGGATTTTTTTGCTATTTTGCGGCATATATGATGGCTCTCATAAATACCGGCAGATCATCCGGGGTCCGGCTGGTTATGAGGGTACCGTCAACCACGACCTCCTCGTCCACCCAGTTGGCACCGGCATGAATCAGGTCATCCCTGATCGAATAAAACGAGGTGACGGTCCGCCCGCCGACGATTTCTGCGGAGGCCAGCATCCAGCCGGCATGGCAGATCGCGGCCACAATCTTTCTGGCGGAATGAAAATCCTTTACCAGCTTTACCATCGCCGGATACCGCCGCATGATATCCGGAGCATATCCGCCGGGGATTATCATTCCGTCATAATCTTGCGTTGATATATATTCCGCCTTGAAATCCACTTTTGCCTGAGTACCGGATTTGCCCGTGTACTCAACCGCACTGCCGGAGCCCACCACCACCACATGGCAGCCGGCTTCCTTCAACCGGTAATACGGGTACCAGAATTCCAGATCATTGAACATCTGTTCGACAAGAATAATCATTTTTTTGCCTTTAAGTATCATGTCCCCTCCTTACACGGTTATGGAATCAATCATTGGGTTTTTACGGAAGTTGCCGTACGGCTTCGACACTCAGTGTAACCCGGACAGTATCGTCTATCCCGTCCATCATATACTTCATACCAAAATCACTGCGCCTGATCTTGAATGTGGTTTCAAAGCCGGTTCGATATCCGCCCCACGGGTCATTACCTGAGCCGGTATGTTCCACGATAACGATTATCGGTCGGCTGACCCCGTGAAATGTCAAATTTCCCCGGACCTCATAGGTATTTTTTCCCAAAAGTTTAAACCCATTACCGTTAAACGAAAGTACCGGGAATTTTTCAGCATCGAAAAAATCGGGACTTTTGAGGTGACTGTCCCGCTCCGGATTGAATGTATTGATATGACCTGTTTGAACGGAAATAGAGACAGAGTTGTTTTCCGGATTTTCCGGATCAATGGTTACGGTTCCCTCCGGATCATTGAACCTTCCGTAAAAAAACGCAATCCCCAGATGCTTGATCCGAAATACCAGCGATGAATGAACCGGATCAACCGCATAAGTTTCACAGGATGCACCATAGCAGATTGAAGCGACAAGCACTGAGAAGCTGACCGTGAGCAGCACTGTCCCTTTGCCGATACGACGCGGCAGGTTCATGATATTGTCCATCATCTTTTCCTTTTTTGAATGGATCAGTGCCATGGCCGGCGGACTGAGGGGAAAACGCTATCGCTGGAGGGACACTTCGTTTGAGGCAGAAGACAAAAAAACGAGAGGCATTTATTCTATGACGTCCTCAAGGGAGCAAAGCTTCCACCACTCAGTCTGCATCCTGCTGATAAAATTAATAATAATCCGTGTAATCTGTGGGAAAAAACATTATCCGAAAATTACACATATTTTCGCAGATTAAAGAAAATTCAAGGGCTCGATCATAACTGCGGCCATCCCCCCGTATCGTGCTGGAGAAGCCGGGAACAGGCAGAACGGTCCTCACGACGTTATGGCCGCAGTTATGATCAAGCCCAAAATTCAGAAGGGATTATGCCAGAAATTCCATCCGGTCCGATCCGTACCGCCCTCAACCAACGCACCCCGGTAACTGAACGTGACGGATGTCGTGCCCGGCGGAAGGCTGTAGTGGCGGTTGAATTTCATCTGCTGTATCGGGGCATAATACTCGGAACTGACCAGACGGATGCTTTTCTGAACCCTGCCCTCCGGATCCAGAAAATGAACGGAAAGAAAAAAGTTCTCGACAGCATGGAACGTATACTGATAGCGTTCCGCAAGATCAGCTGCGCCGGATATCCCGATCCGGCCGTTCTCCATTATATACGTGTACGTCAGGGTCAAATCCGCGGTCGTCCATTGCTGAGGTCCAGAGCTGCCCGGCTTCAGTTCAATTCGCTGATCCAAAGGCACCGTTCTGCCCTGGTAGGAAAAAAAGCTGCCCCCGCAACCGGCAGCCAGGCATATCAACCCCACCGCAAGCCAAATCCGGATTCCGGAAAATTTTCCTCTGATAATCGCCATGTATCCGTCTCCTTTTCGATGATGCAAATGACATTTTATATCCACGGCCGGCTCATGATGTGCTGGGATTCCGGCCGAGGGTCACTGAACCGGGCACAGTTGATGGGGAAAAACGGGATAGGGCTCTTTTTTATAATCATTATAAATTGAAAAAGTTGAACATCTCAATATATTTTTTTGCGGGGCACACGAAATAACCGGGTTATATCACACCGATGTCTGAAATATTCACCCACCCGATTTTTTCTTCGGAAAAACGGATCAGATAATGCTGTTCCATTTGTTTGTCAATTCGTACCCGTGTGCCGGAATGAAGCACGAACAATTCGGTCGAATCCGCTGACAGGCCGGACCGGACCGATACTTCGTCAGCCAGAATAACCGCATGCCTGACATTTGCGGACTCATAAAACTGATAGAGTGCCGTCAGGGTAAATATCACGGCAACGATCAGCACGACAGCCGCCGGAAATTTAAACGATCGCTTACGGACCAGCAGCTGAAGAATCATCAACACCCAGAAAACGAGATTCAACACGACGGCGATCCATTGAATGGCGGTCCGGCTCAACAGATTCTTCCAGAAAAACGCCACCCTCAGCAATGGATTTTCCTTCTCTTCGGCCTGATCCCTGACCAGCGAGCGGGCATAGTCCAGATTGAATTTAAGATCCGGCTCATCCGGCATGAACCGTAATGCCCGTTCAAACCATAACACGGCATGTCCGGTATCACCGTTTTTCAGATACGCATTTGCCAGGTTATAGAAAAGTTTTCCGTTTTGGACGCCGGAGTCGACAATTTGTGAAAAATCCTCGATCGCTTCAGAATAGTTTTTTGCATCATAGGCCCTGATTCCGTCGATAAACGCCTGAGGCAGGTCACCTGCAAACGTTACGGCACAGGACAGCACCAGCACTCCCGTCACTATCAATGTAACAAACCGTTTTTTCATAATCAGCACAGACTCCTGACCACCTGTCCGCATTCATCCAAAAGTTTTTTCCTGACCGCATCCGCCAGTTCCACGCCGCCATATCTTGCCGACTCGATATTTTTCAATAGCGTCGATGCCCGCGCGGCCTGTTCATGATCGCATCCGCCGGAGACGAGAATCTGTTCGGCTTCCAGATACGTCAGCGACTCCCCTTTGGTTCCGCTGATTGAAAACACAGCCGATACAAGCGCCTTGTAAAGGCAGGATAAAAACTGTTCCCGATCGGTCATGGAACAGGACGCCTGCTTCAGCATCTGCACGGCACGCCCTGCCATCAGCCGTTTCGGATCATCGGTTTTGTGAGTTACGGCAGATCCAATTTTTACCCCGATAAAGCAGATGAACGGAATCAAAAGATACAGCATGAATCGAACCATGGATAGCGAACTGACAGAGTCCAGCGCATCAAGGCCGGTTTTCAGCGGAAGGATGTCTCTGCCGGTAAATTCCACTTTATTCTGCTTCAATGGTGAAAGCGGCTGCAACGCGGGCGGCTCAGACACGATCAACGCCTCTTTGCCGGCAGATGGACTGGCCTTGATCGTCATCGGATCTGAAGAGAGAATTTTATAAGTCTGATCGTCGATGTCAAAATAACTCACCTGAACGGGTCCCAGGGTATACGTACCATCTTTGACGGCGACCAGGGCCTTTCGGAATATTTTTTTCCCGGAATATCCGGTACTGCTGAACGTAATCTGCTCTTCCGGGCTGTCGCTGTAAACCTTGAACGCATCGGAGACGACAATTTGAGGCTCTCCGGCATCAATAATATTACCGGTCCCTTCGATGGTCAGGGCCAGCGTGGTCGAATCTCCGACAGCAATCTCCGGATTTTCCAGTTCGGCCTGCATGGAAAATTTCCCTACCAGACCGGAAAAAGGGATGCCGGTGTCATTATGCGGCAGTGGTTTTACGGTCACAGTCAGCGGCTCCGCGCTGAATGATCCGGGCTCGAGCTGTCCTCCGCCAAAAAACGGATCATTGAATATCGAATTTCTGCCGCTGGTACGACGGATCACATCGCAGGCCAGAACAGACGGCTCGATGGTCAGCTCGCCGGACCTGATCGGTATCAGCACAAAATTGACTTCCGTCACATTATATTCCCTGCCTGAAATACGGGTGGAAAAGGAACGGGCTGGCTCGACCTCCTTTGCATTGAATCCGGAAAACGCGGGTTTTTCAAGACGGGCATTGGAAATGGACACCGCATAAAAGAGCCTGAATATATAGGTAACCTGCTGGCCCTCATATGGGGCGGGATTTGAGATTTCCGCCGTGACAAATACATCCCGGTTCCCTGCCCCGGCAGCCCCGGCCGTTTTTGTCACCTGAACCGTCATCGGCCGGGTTTTATCGACAATCAGGCCCCCGGAACTCACCGGCAGGGCGGGGATGGTCAGCTGACCGATCCTGGCCGGAACCAGTCTGAAGTTATAAGTAAGTTCTTTACGGACATGATTATTGAGAATCTGAATGCGGGTGCTGGTGCCCTGAGACACAACCCGAAAATCTTTGATAGGAGACGTATCCACGATCCCTTCACCCCCGCTCAACGTAACGGTCAGCTCAACAGATTCATTCACCGTGATCTTCGTCCGGTTCACATCGGCCTGAATATCCAGCCCCAACGCCATCGCCGGCACCATCAGTACCCATAGCATCAATATAAATTTTACCACATGTTTTATCATATCGTTTCCAAAACAATGAAAAAGAAGCGCCCTGCGGACGGATTGAGGAGCGCTATCGCTTGAGGAGCACTTCGTTTGAGGCAAAAGATAAATGCTAAAAAGCAAAAAGGTCGGACACGGGGGGCCGCGCCATACGGCTGTTCTGATTAACTGCTCCCACTTCTAACACCTTCTCGTATCCCTTGACTCACGACTCACGACTCACGACTGTCCATCACCAGTCCTTTTCCACTTGGCGCTTCTGGTAAATCGGCACCATGGCTTTTCCCGGCATGTCCTTGAGCCGGTTGAGCAGGCGCTCAGCCTGCCCGTTTTCGTTCGGGTCTTCCTTTGCATCACGGGCTTGTGCCGCGGTGCCCTGGCCGGAAGACTGCTGCCGGTCGTCACCGGTTTTATCATCCGGCCTGCCGGCGGGACCGGCTTTGCTCTGAGGCTCGGGTTTCCGGTCATCATTCATGCGGCTGCCGTAATCCGGGACATCCTGCTCATTTTCATTCTGCTGCTGACCGGAGCCGGATGTATTTTTCTTATCTGATGAATTTTCCTTATCACCGGATGGCTGTCCTTCCTGCGGTTTATCCCCGGCGCCCCGATCCGGATTTTCGGAAGCATCACCCTCCTTTTTTTTCTGTTTGCTGCCATCATTCGATCCGGGTGGCGACTTCTGCTCTTTCTGCTGCTGCATGACTTTTTTGACAAATTGCATATTGGCACTGGCCTGTTCATCGTTCGGGTCCAGTTTCAGCGCCTGTTCATAAGAGGATACGGCCTCCGGGTAGTTCCCGGTTCGATATTGCACATTTCCGAGATTATAATACGCCTTTTGCCGGATCTGAGGGTTTTCACTGCTCAGGGCCTGTTTGTAATTCTGCCCGGCCGATTCAAAGTCATCGATCCGGTAATAGGTATTGCCGATATTATAATAGAGCTCGGGACGGTCCGGGGCTTTGAGCTGGGCATCTATAAATTGTTTTAACGCGGTTTCGTATTCACCGGTTTCATAGGCTTTAACACCGTTTTGCAGACTCCGGTTCAGGCTCTGCGCTTCAGCGACAGGCCCATTGAGCAAGACCATACCCATGACAACTATCGCCACCCCGGCGCGGACTGAGGGAAGAAACAGCTCTATGATAAATGCGATGATCGCCAGGGCCAGGGGCCACTGGTAACGGTCTTCCCAGACTTGTTTTCTTCCGCCCGATACCGTGGAGGCTTCCATTTTTCCCCGAATTTCCCTGGAATAAATTACATCCAGATCCATATCGCCGGCAACCGAGCGGACATAGGCTCCTCCGGTCAGAACAGATAGGGTTTGCAGCGTCTTTTCATCCAGCCGCGTCAATACGATGCTGCCCGATGCATCTTTTTTGAACCCGCCTTTCGGGTCCGGCACCGGAACGCCTTCGGGTTTGCCCACTCCGACACAAAACAGCTTCACGCCGGCTTTTTTCAACCGCTGCGCGGTCTCTTCAGGGTTTTCCCCAGTGCTTTCACCATCGGTAATCAGGAGGATCGCCTTTTCCGAGCGATCCTGTGTATTAAAGGCCGCGCTGGCCGTATCAAGCGCCGCCGGCAGATCCGTTCCCCCGATCGGCAGAAAATCCGGCGTCAGGGTATTTAAAAACAGGTTGAACGCTTCGTAATCGAGCGTAAGGGGACACTGGAGAAATGCGGTGCCGGCAAACGCGACCAGCCCCACACGGTCTCCCCTGAGCATGTTGAGAAGATCAAACACCTCGCGCTTGGCCCGGTCCAGACGGGTGGGCTTGATGTCATCGGCCAGCATGCTTCGGGAGCAGTCCAGCGCGATAATGATATCGATCCCCTTGCGTTCGATCTCCTGCCATTTATAGCCGTATTGGGGACCTGACAGGGCAACGGACGCAAACATCACCACGCAGAGCATCAGAAACGTTTTAACCCATCGCCGTTTTCCGGCGGCATCCGGAACAATGCAGCTTAACCCCTTTAATGATGAAAATTTCGATAACACAGCCCTGCGTTTTCTCATGCCCAGGATACAGACCAGCAGCAGCACCGGCACCACCCATATCAGAAACAGCATCTCGATTCTTACAAATTTCATGGTATCCTCAAAAATCGCGTATGGGTCAGCACCATCCGGAGCATGAGCAGGCAGACGCCCGTGAGCAGAAACCAGAAGTAAAGCTCCCGGTATTCTGCAAAGGTTTTGACCGTTACCTCGGTTTTTTCCAACTGGTCAATCGTATCATAAATCTGCTCAAGCCCTTCGGTATTTTCAGCCCGGAAATACAGGCCATCGGTTTTCGATGCGATATCTTTCAATGTATCTTCATCAATATCGACCTGCTGATACACGTAGCGCTCGCCAAAGACGGGATGATTGATCAGAAAAGGAGCCCTTCCCCGGCTGCCGACGCCGATGGTATACACTTTAACCGATTTTTGAACGGCAATTTCAGCGGCCGTCTGCGGAGACAGCTCCCCGGTATTGCTCTGTCCGTCGGTCAGGAGAATAATGACATTGGATTTGCCCGGGATATCCTCCAGACGCTTGAGGGAGATCCCAAGGGCATCCCCGATAGCGGTGGCCTTGCCTGCCGCACCGATCTTCAACCGTTCCAGAATCGATACGATGGTGGTGTAATCGCGGGTCAGGGGCAGTTGCGTATAGGCATTGGACCCGAATACAACCATGCCGATACGGTCACCGTTTCGCTTGCCGACAAAGTCCTCCACAACCCCTTTGACCGCTTCCAGGCGGTTGACGATCTCCCCTTTTCGCTTAAAATCCAGCGCTGCCATGCTCTCGGAAAGGTCGACCGCCAGTATGATATTAATCCCCTCGGTTTTCACGCTGAGCTGCCGGGTCCCCCACTGGGGCCTGGCAATCGCCACAATCATCAGCACCAGGGCGGCATATTTCAAAAATGGCACGATCCATTGGAACTTCAGCACGCCAGAAGGCCGGATTTCCTTTGCCTGCAAAAGACTTGAAATCCGCATCCGTGGATGCCCCGGCCGCTTCCGGCGCACATACAGCGATACCGGAATGGCCAGAAGGCACAGGAAAAAATAGGGTGAAGCAAATTGGAACATGGTTATCTGTTATTGGTTAAGGGTTAAGGGTTGGCCACTGTCCTCTAAGTCCGCGGGGGCTGTCGCTTTCACAAAGTTTTTTACAAATTCAAGATGCGCTGCCATCAAGAGCCGATCCGGTGTAAAACCGGCAAACTTTACGGGGTCACTCGCGTTGAAAAATTCCTTCACCCCGCGCTGCAGGTCCGTGTCAAGACGCAACTGAACGATGCAGGGAATGAGTTCTTCTGTCGTCATTTCAACCGCATCGATATCAAATCTTTTATCAATATAGCCCCTCAGTATCATGGACAGCTGAAAATAAAACTGCCGTCCGTCCGTATTCATCAGATCAGCGGCCTGATCCAGCAGCTGAAACGCTTCCTCCTTCGGGCAAAGGTGTGCGACAACATCCTGAACCGGCTTCCGGCGCCATTTATTCCAGAAAATCAACACGGCTGAGATCAGGGCAAGGCCCGCAATCGCAAGGGCGGCATAAACCGTATATCGAATATAGTCCGAATTAAATCCAATTTTCTCTATCGGTTTTATATCATATATATCAGATGATTGTGCCTGATCTGTTAAAGCGTTGCTTTGAGATATGGCAGCCGGATCGATCGCCGGATCAACAGCGGGTTCCGCCGCGGCTGCAGCCAGGCTGCCAAGCATGACCATCAGGATCATTATCAGGGTTATGGGGTTCTTTGAGTTCATCGGGATCTTTGAGTTGTCTGGGTTGCTTTTTTATCATTTTCCCCTTGCCCGGAAATATCGGAGCAACGGGTCCACCACATGGTCCGAGGTGCTGATCTCCACGTAATCAATATCTGCCGATTTGAGCCTGTCCAGATTCGTTCGGTACGCGCAGATGGTCTGCTGCGCAAACAACTTGCGCGTGTTGGCATCGGAAGCATCCAGCATCGCCGTCCCTCCGGTTTCAAGATCCTCCACAGAAAGAATTCCGGCTTCGGGAAGCCTGAATTCACCGGGATCGGAAAGCACGATTCCGATGAGTTCATGTTTTTTGGACACAATTTTCAACTGGCGAATATATTCAGGGGACAGAAAATCGGATATCAGAAATGATACGGTTTTTTTGCGGCACACTCTGCCCAGATACCGGACCGCGCTCTGGATGTCGGTCTGCCGGTGTTGAGGCTCAAACGAAAAAATTTCCCTGATCACCCGCCAGACATGGGCCGAGCCTTTTTTCGGAGGGATATATTTTTCAACCCGGTCGGTAAATAAAACGGCGCCGACCTTATCATTATTCTTTATGGCATTAAAGGCCAGGACACCGGCAATTTCCGCAGCAGCTTCCCGTTTGATACTACCGGTGGTTCCAAAACTTCCGGATGCACTCATATCCACCAGAAGCATCACCACCAGTTCACGTTCCTCACGGTAGAGTTTGACATACGGGCGTCCCATCCGTGCAGAGACTTTCCAGTCGATGCTCTTGACATCATCGCCGGGGGAATATTCCCGCACTTCCTCAAATTCGATACCCGAGCCCCTGAACACCGAGCGGTATTGACCGGCCATCATGGTATTGACCATCCGGCCCGTTTTAATGTGCATTTTTTTAATTTTTTTTATAAATTCCGGATCAAGCATATTCAATTCCCGGGATCAGGGCACTTCAACAGAATCAAACACATGGCCGATAATCTGCTCCGTGGTAATATCTTCGGCCTCCGCCTCATAGGTCAGAATAATCCGATGCCGCAGGACATCCGGAGCCACGGTTTTTATATCCTGCGGCGTCACGTACGCCCTTCCCTGCAAAAACGCATAGGCCCGGGCAGCCAGGCTCAGAAAAATCGTCGCCCGGGGGGAAGCGCCGAACTGGATATATTCGGCGATATCAATGTTATAGTCTTTAGGATTCCGGGTGGCAAACACCAGATCCACGATATAGTCTTTGAGCTTTTCATCCATGTAGATTTCTTTGATCAGGGAAGCAATTTCGTTGACCTGTTCATGCGTGATCATCTGCCGGACTTCTGACGGGGCATCAAACCCGACCCGCTTCATGATCTCTTTTTCTTCGCTTTTATCCGGGTAATCGATCAGAATCTTGAGCATGAACCGGTCCACCTGTGCTTCGGGAAGCGGATAGGTACCTTCCTGCTCGATTGGATTCTGGGTGGCCAGAACGAGAAACGGATCCGGAAGCGGAAACGTATGGTCACCGATGGTCACCTGCCGCTCCTGCATGGCTTCCAGCAGTGCGGATTGTACTTTGGACGGGGCCCGGTTGATTTCGTCAGCAAGAATGATATTGTTGAACACCGGTCCTTTTTTGATGACAAAATCAGCGGTTTTGGGACGGAAAACCTCCGTTCCGATCAAATCGGCCGGAAGCAGATCCGGGGTAAACTGAATCCGCTTGAAACCGGCCTGGACCGTATTGGCCAGCGCCATTACCGCGCTGGTTTTGGCCAGACCCGGAACCCCCTCAATCAGCACATGCCCCTTGGTAAACAAGCCGATCAAAAGCCCGTCAATCAAGGCTGACTGCCCGACCAGCACCTTCCGGATTTCGCTTTTAATGCTGTTGACCAGCGCATGTTTTTCCTCAACCCGTCGGGTTAATTCTTCAACAATCACGTTTTTCTCCTTGATTTATAAATATGCAGCCATATCGTGACAAATCCGTCCGGCTCAAACACAGCCGATCATGATATTTCCTTCAGTTTTAAGTTGAAAAGCTTCGCCTCAGGCCGCCATGCGTCGTTACGCGGCGACCCGATTCTTGGGCTTGATCATAACTGCGGCCATATTTTGCTGTGCGTAGTCTCTGAGTCCCGCCCATTGCCGGCGTACGACATGGCACGATCCGGGGAAAAGATGTCGGAGCCATGAAGCGTTAAGAAGCGCAAACGGTTTGAGGCATCCCGAGTTTTTGCGTTTTAGCTTGATGGGCCCGGCATCCCCCGGATCGTGCTGGAAAAGCCGTCAACGGGCGGGACGGACCCCGTGACATTGTGTCCGCAGTTATGATCAAGCCCCGATTCTTCTTTTCCAACAGCCTGTTAAATGAAATATTTTAAGTAAAATATCCGGTTTGTCAAGTCATGGTTCACGGCTGTTGAACATCGGCTGAAAAACTGATACGGTGTTTAACAGCATACACCATCCATCATTTGCCTTCCTTGAACTTAAAAAAATGTCCGGACCTGATTTTTTTGGTATTCCTGACGGATACATATTTTTCAAAAATTTTTCATATGACAGGTTACCGGACCGAGAAACGCGATTACATTGCTTCCGGCAAGGATACTTCTTGACAGCCTCTGTTTCAAACTGTTATTTTCGTCTTTTTTTAGCACCACACACTACGATATCCTTATGGATTTCGCGTAGGTACTTCTTAATCATATCGTCGATGATTTTTTTCAAACAATCATTAACCCACCAAATTAAAAGGAGACAGACATCATGGTCAGAAAATCATTATGGCTGCTGGCGGCTGTTCTGACGTTCGCTCTGGTGTGCAGCAATGGCGCTTTTGCCGAAACAACTTATATCAATGGCATCGATGCAAATTTTCCGCCCTTTGCCTATGTGGACAAATCCGGTAATCCAAGTGGTTTCGATATCGATGCCATCAACTGGATCGCCGGGGAAATGGGTTTTACGGTAAAACATCAACCCATGGACTGGGACGGCATCATCCCGAACCTGGTAGCCAAAAAAATCGATTTCGTAGCCTCAGGCATGAGCATTACTCCGGAACGGGAAAAAATCGTCAACTTCAGCACTCCCTACTGGATTATCAAACAAGTTTTTGTCGCCAAAAAAGACTCGCCCAATACCGTTGATGACATTCTCAAGGCTGGAAAAACCCTCGGTGTTCAACGGGGCACCACCGAAGCCGAATGGCTGAAAGACAATTCGCCCAAAAACGGATGGAATTTTACGCTCCGGTATTACGATTCCGCACCCATGGCTGTAGAAGATGTCATTAATGGCCGAATCGATGCAGCCGCCATGGACGATGCGCCGGCCAAAGATGCGGTTTCAAAAAAACCGGCAAAAATACTGGGTACATTTGGCATGAACGATGAAAAATTCGGAATCGCGGTCCGAAAAGACGACACGCAGCTTCTCAACACCATGAATGAGGGTCTGAAAAAACTGATGGCTGATCCTTACTGGCAGGAACTGGTTAAGAAATACCTTGATAAATAGTTCGTTTTATGGCTGTTATAGTTTTTAAAATGATACCCAAAATGGAAGGCGCTGGGCAATCCGCCGCCTTCCATTTTTTTCTGTTATGCGCGTTCTGAAAGACGGATTGATTCCGAATTCATATGCTGGATAGTTTAGTTACCATAAAGGAAGCCCTGCCCTATTTGCTGCAGGGAGCTCTGGTCACCATCAGCGCCGTTGCAGGCGCAATGGGGCTTGGGCTTGTTCTGGGTATCACGATGGCGGTGGGCCAGGTATACGGAAACAGACTCATTCGCACCCTGGTCGGAGTCTATGTCTGGTTTTTCAGAGGGGTGCCGGTTCTGGTGCTCCTCTTTCTGTTTTATTTTGGACTGTTTTCACTTCTGGAGCTGAATCTGAGCGCCTTCTGGTCTGTAACCCTGGTGCTTGGCATGACAACCGGAGCCTATCAGTCCCAGATATTTCGAGGAGCGATCCAATCACTTCCCCAGGGACAGTTAAAGGCAGCCCGTGCCTTAGGCATGAGCGATGCAAAGTCTATCCGCTCCATTATTCTTCCCCAGGCGTTACGCCTCTCGATTCCGGGCTGGTCCAATGAATACTCCATCATTCTTAAAGATTCAGCACTTGCGTTTGTTCTGGGCACTTCCGAGATCATGGCCCGAACCCATTTTGTAGCATCACGGACCTATAAACATCTGGAACTGTATTTAACTGCCGGGGTTCTGTATTTTATCCTGACATGGCTTGGGGTTAAAGCCCTTTCAAAACTTGAACGAAAAGTCCGGATACCGGGCTATACTCATCAGGAATAGTTGTTACCAATGATAATGGAACCGATACCCATTCTGCAGGTGGAACAAGTTTCAAAAAATCTGGGAGGAAAAAAAATCCTCAAATCTGTTTCCCTGAACCTGAACAAGGGCGATCTCAAAGTACTGATCGGCCCTTCCGGCGGAGGCAAAAGCACCCTTCTTCAGTGCATCAATTATCTGATCCCCCCGGATTCGGGCCATATCGTGCTGGAAGGCCAAACGGTCAGCACCCACAACAAGCAGCAACTGTTCGAATTTCGGCAGCAGGTGGGAATGATTTTCCAGGATTTTAACCTGTTTGATCACCTGAACGCTCTGGACAATGTGACGATTGCCTTGCGAAAGGTCAAAAAAATGAATAAAACCGACGCAAAGCAACTGGCGATGATCGAACTGGAAAAAGTCGGGGTGGGCGACAAGGCCAATCTGTATCCGGCCCAGCTGTCCGGAGGTCAAAAGCAAAGAGTCTCGATTGCCAGAGCCCTGGCCATGGACCCGAAAGTCATGCTGCTCGATGAACCCACGTCTGCACTGGACCCTGAACTGATCGGAGAAGTTCTGGCAGTCATCCGCAACCTTTCTCAGGGCGGTATGACCATGCTGATGGCAACCCATCAGATCGGATTTATCAAATCCCTGGCCGATGAAATCGTATTCATGCAAGAAGGTGAAATCATTGAACGCGGACGTCCGAACGAACTGTTGTCCCCGGACTCAGGAACCCGGACCGCCGACTTCTGCTCAAAGCTCAACGACCTGAATGGGGAGGTCGTTTAACTGATGGATGTGGCTTTTTATACGAATCAATTGATACCGGCGCTGAACCGGGGCCTGGGGATGAGTCTGATGTTGATCATTCCATCGGCAACCGGGGGCCTGTTTTTCGGAATCATCATCGGCACCCTCCGGTCCATCGGACACCCCCTGGTCCGGAAATTAACCAACAGCTATGCGATCCTGTTCCGCGGCACCCCACTGGTGGTTCAACTTTTTGTACTGTACTTCGGTCTTCCCAATTTAGGAATTTATCTGAGCCCCTATGCGGCAGCTGTCATCGGTTTCATGCTTTGCAGCAGCGCTTATCATTCCGAATATATCCGCGGCGGACTTCTGTCCATCAAAAAAGGACAGCTTCTGGCCGCCCAGGCATTGGGATTCTCAACCGTAAAAACCATGGTGTACATCGTTATCCCGCAGGCAATCCGAAAAGCGCTTCCAGGATGCGGCAATGAAATCATCTATCTGATAAAATATTCATCGCTGGCCTATATCATCACCTGCATCGAACTGACCGGCGAAGGCAAAATCATCGCAACGAAATATTTCCGGTTTACGGAAGTCTTCCTTGTCATTGGACTGTATTATTTAATTCTTGTCACACTGACCACCTTCGGACTGAAAAAGCTCGAAAAAAAGCTCTATATCCCCGGATTTGGCCATCATCACTAATCAGGTGCTGCACATGTACGATTATTGTCCCCTTTCCCATGAAATTTTCCAGCGCATGATCCATGAACTCGGACCCGAATGCGTATTAATCGATACCAATTCCATAAATCCGTACGACAGGGATGCATCAGAACTCCGATACATGCCCGATGTGGTGGTGAAACCGCGAGCCGTCCACCAGATTCAAAAACTGATGGCGCTGGCCAATGAATACCGGTTTCCGGTCACGCCCAGAGGAGCCGGCACCGGACTGGCCGGAGGCTGTCTGGCCGTTCAAGGGGGTGTGGTGCTGTCTCTGGAACATATGAACCGGATTCGAAAAATTGACAGCGCCAATCTGGTAGCAGAAGTGGAACCCGGTGTCCTTACTCAGGACCTGAGAGATGCCGCCCGCAAAAAAGGTTTATTTTACCCCCCGGACCCCGCTGGTATGGACAAAAGCACCATCGGCGGAAATGCCGCAAC
Source organism: Desulfobacterales bacterium (assembly GCA_028704555.1). Lineage (NCBI taxonomy): Bacteria > Pseudomonadati > Thermodesulfobacteriota > Desulfobacteria > Desulfobacterales > Desulfobacterales bacterium. The sequence goes on along the minus strand of JAQWFD010000007.1, from coordinate 64,517 downwards.
CAACGCCGGAGGGCCGGCCTGTGCCAAATACGGCACCACAAAAGACTATGTTCTGGAACTGGAGGCCGTCCTTCCCAGCGGCAGGCGGATCCGAACCGGAGCCAAAACCCGCAAAGGGGTCGTCGGCTACGACATGACCCACCTGCTGGTCGGCTCGGAAGGCACGTTAGGAATCATTACCGGATTGACCCTGAAACTGATTCCACACCCCCCGGCGGTAACAGGGCTGACCGCCGCATTTTCTGATCTTGATACGGCAATGCGGGCGGTAATGGAAATCATGAATCACGGGCATCTGCCGTCGGCCATCGAGTTTCTGGATAAAAAATGCCTGAAGCTGGTGGGTGATCTGCTGCCATTTCAAGTGCCGGGAGATCAGGCCTCGCTGCTGATTATCGAAACCGACGGGGTCCGGGAGCCGATAGAACATGAAATTTCTCAAATCGGACAGATCTGCGAAAAAATCGGGGCCACCCATCTGATGCCGGCTCCTGAAGAAAAAGACCGGGAGCGTATCTGGGGGGTCAGAAGGCAGGTATCGCTCCGTATTCATGATCATTCGGCCCTGTATATCGCTGAAGACATTGTGGTTCCTATCGGCAGGATTGCCGATCTTGTCAACGCACTGCCCGAATTCGAACGCCGATACAATCTTTACATTTATGCCTTCGGCCATGCCGGTGACGGCAATATCCACTTGAATATTACGGCGGAAAACCGGGACCATATGGATCGGGTTGAAAAAGGCGTCAGGGCCATCCTGTCACTGGTGCTGGAGATGGACGGCACCATATCCGGAGAGCACGGCATCGGGGCAGGAAAAATGAATTATCTGCCAATGGAACTGGAACCGGAGAACATCCGGTTGCAGGTCGGCATCAAAAAGCTCTTTGACCCGAACCTGATCCTGAATCCGGGAAAATTATTCCGGATGGATAACGGTGAAACCGAGACAGGAACTGACGCATGAATACGACCAACGATACACCCGCTGTGACATCACCGGTGATCAGCCGCAGGGTAAGTCAAATTTCCATGTCCGCGACCAAGGAAATGCCCATCCTCGCAGCCAGGGTCGGGGGATGTGTGTCCCTGGGCCAGGGCATACCTTCTTTTTCCACGCCTGCCTATATTCTTGAGGCTGTCTGCAGGGCCTTGAAAGAAAATCCGGACATTGGCAAATATACGCTTCAGACCGGTCTGCCTGAACTTCGCCGCGCGGTATCCGATCACCTGAAAATAGAAAAACATATCGATACCGATCCCGAACATGAGGTACTGATTACCGTCGGAGCCATGGAAGCCCTTCTGGCGGCCATTCTGACCGTAGTTGATCGCGGTGACGAGGTGATACTGCCCTCCCCTGCCTATGCCTCCCATATCGAGCAGGTGCTTCTGGCCGAGGGAAAGCCCGTGTTTGCCCCCCTCCGAAAAGAAAACTGGGGACTGGATATCGATGTCATCAAACGTGCCGTAACACCCCGGACCCGGGCGCTGATCCTCTGCAATCCGGGAAACCCGACCGGCGCAGTCTTTTCCGATGAAGATGTCGTTGCCCTGTGCCGGCTGGCCGCCGAGAAAAATTTTGTCATCATTTCGGATGAAACCTATGACTATCTGACCTATGACGGCAATATTCCCCTGAGCCCGGCAAGCCTTGCCGAATATAAAGACCGGATCATCACCATTTCCTCATTTTCCAAGAAATACGCCCTGACGGGCTGGCGAATCGGATGGGTAACGGCATCCCGGCCCCTGATGAGTCAGATCATGAAAGTCCACGACTGCACCGCCATATGCGCGCCGACCCCGTCTCAGTACGCGGCGCTCGCCGCATTGTGCGGGCCTCAGGATTATGTGGAATATATGCAAAACGTATTGAAAGGCAGACGGGATCTGTGCTGCAGCCGGATCGATGCGCTCAACGGGGCATTTGACTATGTCCGCCCAGGCGGCGCCTTCTATATCATGGCCCGCTACTGCTTTACCGATGAATCCTCCCGGGATGTCGCCATAAGACTGGTCAATGAAGCCAGGGTTATCACCGTACCCGGCGCCTCTTTCGGCCCCGGCGGAGACGGCCATCTCCGACTTTCTTTCGGAAGCAGCGAAGATGTCATCAACGAGTCGTTTGACCGAATTGCAATCTGGCTGAAAAAAAAGAACCTTTAAGCCGGCGGAGAACCCGGATTCGCAAAAATTTCTCCACAGCCCCATAACCCTATCATTGACACGCCGTATTGTTCACCGTTACAATGCAATGGTAATCAGATATCTTCTGTCTATCCAGAACCAACCCGCATTCTTGGCTTTTCCCAAAAACTGATCCAGTTCAGGAGGATACGGCATGCCCGAAGAAAACGCTCTGGAAATATTAAAAAGCGCCCTGCTTCTGGAACGACGGGGGGGGTTGTTTTATCGTAAAGTGGCTCAAATTTCTGTCACACCCGCAGTTAAAGAGTTTTTTGAACTGCTGTCCACGGAAGAATTCAGCCATACACTCATTCTGAACCGGCAGTTTTCATTCTGGATGGAAAACCGCAGGTTTTCGTCAGATGAAAATACCATCAAAAAGCACTCAACACTGGCGTCTTCAATTCTAACCCAAAACGTCATGGATCAGATTGAATCAGCTGGATTTGAAGCGGCGGCAATTTCAGCCGCCATATCAATGGAAGCCCTCTCAGTCAGTCTTTATTCGCATCGGTCTTCGACGGCAACCGATCCGGAGGAAAAAACTCTGTATCAGTGGCTTTGGCAGTGGGAAAAAACCCATCTGGATTTTCTTTACTCCCTCAACCGGCAACTGACGGAAAAAATCTGGTTTGACAATCACTTCTGGCCGTTCTGAAAACCAAGATGCACCATCGGTCAGTTACTGGTGAATCCGGTGTTTTTACCAGGTACGCATATCCGATACTGAATCGGTATTCTGAAGAAGATCATCAATGATCGTGCGATAGTATAATTGCTCTTTTTTCAATCGCCTGGCTTCATATACGAAAGCACCAACAAGCATCGCAAGACAAAAGGCCGTGGCCACCATGTATCCCATAAATAGATCGTCTCCTTTCCGGACGGACACTGATTAACTGTAATGAATATGTATTCAACTTGATTACACAACGTGTAATGATAAATCTCTCTCAGGCCTGCCAGACCTGTTTGTATAACATTTAATCATGAATGAAGCAAAAAAGGTGCCATCGCCATATTAAATTCTAACATCTTGATATTTTTATAAATTTAATTTCAACTCGCATATCCATACGGATTTTGAGGGCAATATTTTCCGTCAGACCGGCAATTGAATCACCCCGATATAAATGGGCTATGGACTTCAACGAATAACTGAAAACCAATTAACGATCCAAGAGAGTAAAATCATGAACGATTTCTGGCTCTGTTTTGTCCCGATATTTATCGCTGTGGACCCGATCGGAGTGATTCCCATGTTTCTGGCTCTGACGGAAGGCATTCCAATTCACAAAGTTCACCGTATCATATGGCAATCCGTGCTGACCTCCGTAGCAGTTGCCATTGTCTTTCTTGCCATCGGTTCATCAGTCCTCAAAATTCTTGGTATACAGATCGCCGATTTCATGATCGCTGGCGGAATTTTACTTTTCTTCTTTTCCATGGGTGATCTGTATGCCTCTGAAAAAGCACAGAGAAAATTCGATCCGGACACACTGGGAGCGGTTCCCCTCGGGGTACCCTTAATCGCCGGGCCGGCGTTGCTTACAACATCCATTATTCTGATGAATGAGTACGGATTTATTTTTACCGCTGTTTCCATTATCCTGAATATCCTTCTGATCGGCGTCATATTCTGGTTTGCAGAATCTATCAACAAAATCCTGGGAGACGCGGGAGCCAAAATCCTGTCAAAGATCGCCAGCCTTCTGCTGGCCGCCATTGCGGTGATGATTGTCCGAAAAGGGATTTTCTATTTTATTCAAAGCGGTGTAGCCGCCGGTCTCCAATCCATCGACTTCAGACTTTGCTTTACGCGGCATGTCTGATATACTGCCGGGGTTCAACGACCTGGCCCCCCCGGGAAAAGGGGTGGGGGGCTCAATCAAATTTCATGCGTTTGGGGACAGGAAGACGGCGTGCAGATTATCAGTAACAAACAGTTTACGATGCCGATTCTGGCAACGGGCAAAGGCTGGCTGGTTGTGGACAAGCCATATGATATGAGTGTTCATAATGATCCCGGAAATGACCTGTGTTCCGTCATCGCTTCATATATCGGGCAGAACGAATCCTTGCAACGCCAGTTGGCCTATGATTGCGGATATGGCGTTCATGCTCCGCACCGCCTCGATAAACACACCAGCGGCGTAATACTGGTGGCCTGTCGATGTGATGTATTCCGGGATATTTCATTTCAATTTGAAGAACGTCGAACCCGAAAACGCTATATTGCGCTGTTACATGGAAACCTGGAACCCATTGGAGATGATACCACCGCGCGTGAATGGAAATGGCCGTTATCCCGGCAGGCCGGGGGCAGGCTCAATCCTCAGGGGGACGGCCTGATGCTGTCATGCGAAACCCGTTACCGGCTGCTGGCCTCCAGCCCCCATTACTGTCTTGCGGAATGCGTCCCGGTAACCGGCAGAAGCCATCAAATACGCCGCCATGCCAAACTGGCCGGCCACCCGGTTGTCGGAGACAGGCGCTATGGATCATCCAGAGCGATAGCCTTTCTGAAACAACACCTCGGATTTGACCGGCTGGCGCTCCATTCCATGGCAATCACATTCCAGCCGCCTGATACACGGCAGCCGGTCACGGTCATATCACCTCAGATACCCGAGCCGATGCAGGCACTTCTCAACGGGGACCGTTGAACTAACATTTTTGACATGGATGAATCATCCGAATATCATTGCGCCACCTGAAATTCGTCTTGATCAACCGTTGTGCCGAAATGACCGCCAGGTTACGCATAAAAAGATATCCGATATCATATTGTTTCCCGAACAGATCCTTGAGCTGTTTCTCATCAAGTTTCAAAGCACGGATATCATCGATAGCAATAACATAGGCGGATCTTCGTTTTTTTTCCAGAAATCCGATCTCGCCGAATATATCACCTGCTCGCAGGATCACCATCTGCTCTCTTTGAACACCCTGAGACAGCATCACATCGAGCTCAATACTGACCCGGCCTTTGCAAATCAGATATAAATCATAACTGATGCTTGACTCCTCGATGATGATTTCTTTGCTTTTGAACTCAAATTCCTGAGCACACCGGAGCACCCGGTTCAATTTATCATCATTAAAACCATTAAAAATATCAAGGCTTGAAAAATCTTCTCGGGTAATCATGACGGATATTTCCTGTCGTTTAAATAATGATTATGGCGAATACTGACTTCACAGAAAAAAATAATTTTACACCGTCAAGCCTTAAATATCAACGTTATCTTTCCCGTACGCCGCAGCGTTGTGTTGCTTGACGCATTGCATGAAATCAGCAGTTCAGAGGTCCTGATTCCATGTATTATGAACTGAGGCCAGGCGTTCTGAATTCCGAATTTCATGCTTTATCCAATCTGCTATTTGTGTTATTTTGTTAAATAATTCTTTAAAACCATATTAAATGGGCTACCTTGATTCTCCTGTTTTTGTTAACAGGGTGTAACGTTGACAATCAACAACCTTATGCTGTCAGACCTTCAGACGGGGTGCCATGGATTTCAAATGGCTTGAAAACGGAATTGATATTTCAAACCGGATTCGGCCGCTTTCAAAATCCTCACGGGTATCGGCCATTTCCGTTCGACCTGAACCGGACAAAAACCCATCATCAAAGCAGTCGATATCACCCGTGCAATCCTATCAAACCCGATATGACAGGATCCCGGAACGAAAGCCGGCGATTACAGCAAATCAGATCATGTCTTCTCCTGTCGTTACGCTGACCGCGGAGACGAGTCTGGATAGCGCATGGCAGCTCATATGCGACCGCCGGTTCCGCCACCTGCCGGTTGTTGACAGACAAGACAAGCTTATCGGGATCATCTCCGATCGTGATATACTCAGGCAAACCGCGCAAATCTGCAGGCATCAGGCATACGGATCGGATCATCGGGATCCGGTTCACATAACCATTCAAACCATCATGAAATCGCAGGTACTGACCGCAGGGCCTCAAACGGAAATTCGCAAAATCGCCAGAATTTTATTTGAAGAACGAATCGGTTCCATGCCGATTATCAACGCCCATGACAGCCTGGCTGGCATTATCACTCGCAGCGATATCCTTCGAACGTTGATCTGCCAGGCGCCTATCGAACTCTGGATCTGAAATTAACAGTCAAGAGTCGTGAGTCTTCGGTCGTGAGTCGGGAGTCGAGAGTCTTCGGTCGTGAGTCTCCAGTCGTGAGTCTCCAGTCGTGAGTCTCCAGTCGTGAGTCTCCAGTCGGGAGTCTCCAGTCGGGAGTCTCCAGTCGGGAGTCTCCAGTCGGGAGTCTTCAGTCATGAGTCGGAAAGCCTTTAACCCTTCAACCCTCAGCCATTAGCCATTAGCCATCAACCCTTAACCCTTAACCCTTAACCCTTAACCAAGGAGATCTGCCATGAAAAAGATGATGTGGGAAAAACAAATGAATGATGCATTGAAAAAAGCCAAATCCGAGTTCAAACCGATTCTGCTGGATTTTTTCAATCCGGACTGAATCGGATGTCAACAGATGGATACGGTTACGTATCCCGAGTCTTCGGTTATTTCTTTTATCAGCGATCACATGATACCCCTTCGCGTAAGGTATGATGCGCAGCCGACAGCTGGTGATTTTAACGTCAAATGGACGCCGACGATCGTCACGCTCGATTATGACGGGAAAGAACATCATCGAACCGTGGGGTTTCTTAAAGCGGATGAATTTATGGCCTCCATGCTGCTGGGGATTGCCAAAATAGATTTTGACCACGATCAATTCAATGGGGCCCTTGAAAATCTGAAAAATCTTCTATCAGATTTCCCGTCCACCCGGTCAGCCCCTGAAGGCATATACCTTCAGGGAGTAACCCTGTATAAACAATCCAATGACGCTGGGTTTCTCAAAAAAGCCTACGAGCAGTTAACGGATGAATTTCCTAACGATGAATGGACCCAACGCGCATATCCCTATCGACTTTTGTAACCCAGAAAACTTTATCAGCTCATACAATCTCTTATGACTTAAACCCTAAAACTGGCGACGCATGACTCTCAAAAGAAAGGTATGCTATGACAACAACTCGTAAATTCAAACCCATTATTTTTTGTGTCATAATGATCTTTGCTGTTCACTTATCCCCGGCGTACGGCGGGGTGGGCAGCTTTTTTGACAGCATCAAAAAGCAGGTCATCGGAACCCGGGCGCTTCCGGAAAGTGATATCATTAACGGTTTGAAGGAAGCACTCAGCCTTGGCACCTCCAACGCGGTCAGCACAGTTTCGCAGGCTGATGGTTTTTTTAAAAATCCCGACATCAAAATTCCCCTGCCGGATACGATCAATAGCATATCGCCTCTCATCAAAAGCGCCGGCTTCGGTTCATATATTGACGAGTTTGAACTGAGTATGAACCGTGCGGCCGAAGAAGCGGCTCCTGAAGCGGGTGCATTATTTATGGACGCCATACAGAAAATGACATTTACAGATGCAAAAAAGATTTTGGACGGCCCGGATACAGCCGCTACCGATTATTTTAAGGACAAAACCTCTGAACCGCTGGCCAAAATCTTCAAACCCATCATAAACAAGTCCATGTCGGCGACAGGAGCCACACGCGCCTATCAGGATCTGAATTCCAAAATACAAACCATACCCTTTGCCGAATCCCAGGTCCTCGATATTGACCAGTATGCCACGGACCGGGCCATCGACGGTCTCTTTCACATGATATCTTTAGAAGAGCAGAAAATTCGTCTCGATCCGGCCGCCCGAACGACCGACCTGCTAAAAAAAGTATTTAATAAATAGTGAGTGATACCGGATGTATGCTGATTTTTAAAACATTTCAATGGGTTGCAAGAGCAGCTGTATCTCGTGGCAGATACCATCAGAAACAATTTACTTTTCTTGAATATCAATCACTTTTTTCTACTTGTCTTTATTTAAAATCCAACTTATGATATTTTTTTGAAATTAATCACGCCGATACATAATAAAGACTTGCTCAGGCAAACAAAGCCGTCAACCCGTCCGTTTGAATATATTTGCATAACCTGTTGTTTTATAAACACAAAGGAATGTTGATGAAATCTCATTTAACAAAAGAACAACTGGAACAGCAAATCAGTGAATTAACCAGCTCCATAGAAACAATACGCAGAAGTGAATACAGATACCAGAAACTGGTTCAGGATACCACCAGTATCATCATAGAATCTGATCCGGATAGAACCATCACCCTGGTCAATCATTCGGCCCAGGAGGTTCTGGGATATTCGGAAGATAAAATCCTCGGGAAAAAGCTGTCTGAGATCATCCCCCGGTTACCGGATTATACGGAATTAACCGGTATGGACATTGACCATTCTGACAGATTCATCACGAATGAAAACAAATTTATACGAAAAGATGGAAAAACTTACTGGATCGAATTAAAGCATAAGGCGGTTCGAAACGATGAGGGAACCATTACCGGTTTTCTCACAGTCGGCAATGATATCACCCAGCGCAGACAGGCGCAGGATCGGCTTAACGTATCTGAAAAATGGCTCTCCGACATCATCAATTTTTTGCCGGACGCCACGTTTGTCATCGACAATACGGGCAAAGTGGTCATCTGGAACAATGCCATGAAAAAAATGACCGGGGTTAATGCCGAAGATATTCTGGGTAAGGGAAATTACGAGTACAGCCTGCCCTTTTACGGTAAAAGAAGACCGATTCTGATCGATCAGATTTTTAAATCCGATCCGAATCTGAAAATGGCCTATCCCATCAACCAAAAAAAAGATCATACGATCATAGCCGAAACCCCGGTGTCGTTATCAAACGGCAGGTCCCTGTATTTATGGGGAATGGCAGGTCCAATATACGATGATCAGGGCAATATTGTCGGTGCCATCGAATCGCTTCGCGATATGACCAGCCAGCGCGAGACGGAATTCGCCATACGCGACAGCGAACAAAGATACCGCAGTCTGGTGGATACCATGACCGACGGTTTGATCGTGCGGGATAAAACCGGGTTAATTACCTTTGTCAATGACCGATTGTGTCAAATATGGGGAGCGTCCCGAGATGACATCATCAATAATTTAATGTCCAACTTTCTGGATGATGAAAACCGCCCCATTTTTATGGATCAAATGGCCAAACGGGAACAGGGAATTTATGAGCCTTACGAAATTACCTGGACCCGGCCGGATGGTCAAAAAGTAGCCACCATTTTATCACCGACATCGCTATTTGATCACGAGGGGAACTTTACAGGCAGTTTTGCCATTGTCACCGATATCTCGAAGCGCAAACTGGCTGAACAGGCGCTGGCAAAACAGGCTTTGGAACTGGCACGGTCCAATGCCGAACTGGAACAGTTCGCCTATGTTGCCTCTCACGATCTGCAGGAACCGCTTCGTAAAATCCAGGCGTTTGGTGAACGTCTCAAGACTAAATGCGGTGACAACCTCAGTGACCAGGGGCTGGATTATCTGATCCGTATTCAGAACGCCTCCAAACGGATGCAGAATTTAATTATTGATCTGCTGAATTTTTCCAGAGTTTCAACTCGTGCCCTTCCCTATACCCCGGTCAATTTAAATCAAACACTGACCCAAACGTTAACCAATCTGGCAATCCTGATAGAAGAGACCCACGGACGAGTTGAAGCAGGCGATCTGCCTGAAATTGAAGCCGATCGGACGCAGATGGGCCAACTACTGCAGAACCTGATCGGAAACGGGTTGAAGTTTCACAGGGAGGGGGTTCCACCGGTGGTTAAGATCAGCGGACAGATCATATCCGATCGGGAGGAGAAAATTTCCGAAAAATTTTTCGCAGGAAAAGTCTGTCAACTTTGTATCGAAGATAATGGCATCGGATTTGATGAAAAATATGCCGATCGGATTTTCGGGGTGTTTCAGCGACTCCACAGTCGTGATATGTTCAAGGGAACCGGCATCGGACTGTCCATCTGTAAAAAAATAGTGGACCGCCACAGCGGGAGCATAAAAGCAAAAAGCGTGCCCGGGAAAGGTTCGACGTTTATCGTCACATTGCCGGTCAAACAGGTTACCACGCAGTTTTGAGTACTACGACAGTCGGCGGTCATATGTCCTCTGGCCCCTGATTATTTTATTCTCACACAAAGTCGCAAAAAAAATTGGCTGCCTCCACCAGATGAGACCTGTCGCTAAGGATGAGGCAGTCAACTTTTTTGTGATGGAGGGCTTTTAAACGGAAAATGGGGCTACACGGGGACACGATAAAGGCACTGCATCATGACGGACTTTTTCATTATTCTTCCCAATGAATACAACCTACCGGACATGAAAAAATGGCATCTTCGATACATTCCTCCGCCCCTCCCTCAGGAAGAATCACTTCTGCTTTTTCCTCACTTTCATCAAATGCAAAAATATCAGGGCACATATCAATGCAAGTGCCACATCCAATACATTTTTCCGTTTCGATGATGACTTTTTCCCTCATCTGGATGATCTCCTTTCTTTAGTGAGTACAAGTACATACACTATTCAGAATTTAAAAAAAGGTCTTTACGGGTACCGATGTCCGGTAACGGTAAAAATCGTTTTACAGTCATGCGGACGAAATGTATAAAAGGTTACGATGAATAAGGGATTGGGCTCGATCATAACTTCGGCCATATTTCCGTACATATCGCTTCGGAGTCCCGCCCGTTCCCGGCATCTTTTCCCCGGATCACGCTGAAGAAGCCGGGAATGGGCGGGACGGAGGCCTCGACCACGTGGCCGAAGATATGATCGAGCCCCAGGGATTTTAAAAAATCCCTGGGACCGGCGAAAAAGTCAGGCGTTTGGGACCGGGGTGTTCCGGACAAACTATTCAGGCGACCCTCATCAAATTATTTGACGGCTTCCATCAGGTATGATAGTAGATTTATTTATTGTCTATATGGGGATGTAGCTCAGCTGGGAGAGCGCGGCGTTCGCAACGCCGAGGTCAGGGGTTCGAGCCCCCTCATCTCCACCAGATAAAATAAATGACGCTGTGGCCTTTTGAACAAATCATAGTGGGTCGATTCAGCGCAGGATCTGAATAAACTTTCCTCGCATTCGAAAGCCGATGTCTCTTTAGTTTCACTCAATGCGGCGCATTTACTTTTCCCGTACCTTGATTCGAATGGCCTTCACCTCTCAGACAGAATTTCAGAATTTTGGGATTTCGGATTGTTCGACTTCCGGTTACTGACGGATCGGATTTTTGAAACAGCCTTTTCATCTGAAACCATCGCACTCCAGAGACCTTCAAAAAACGCCCTTGCATTGGATCCGATCGACCGGGTTTTGTATCCACCTTCCTGAACCACCAGCGTCGGCAGATGCATCCGGCCGATTTTCCCGCCAATTTCCTTAAAATCAGAAGCCATAAGGCTCCAGGAGCCGGTGGGATCTCCTTTGGCGGTGTCGAGTCCGAGACACACGATCAGAAACCTGGGGGCAAACTGACGGATGCGGATCAAAGCCCTGTCCAGCACCCGGATATACTTTATTCCGTCCATCTTTTCAGGCATTGGATAGTTTACATTGTATCCGGTTCCGTTGCCCTCGCCCCGTTCATCGGCAAATCCGCTGAAATAAGGGTAAGCGATAGCCGGTCGGCCATGTATGGAGACCGTCAGCACATCGCTTCTTGCGTAAAAAATCATCTGCTGCCCGTTCCCATGGTGGTAATCGATGTCGAGCATGGCCACATTTCCGTATTCACTCAGATACTGGGCGGCAATAGCCGAGTTATTGAAATAGCAGAATCCTCCAAAGGAGCGTATTTCCGCGTGGTGACCAGGCGGCCTGACCAGGGCATATGCCAGGCGAATGCCCTCCAGAATTTTGGTGGCACCCGTCAGCGCGCAATCGACCGCCCGCCGGGCCGCCAGAAATGCGTTCCGGTTCAGCGGAGTAAAGGTGTCTATGCAGTAGTAACCTGCGCGGACAGCCAGCTCCATAGGAGGACGGGCCTTGTTTCTGATGGGAAATACGTAAGGATAAACCGATGATCCCACTGCCATTTTCTCAGTGACCCGCTTGAAATAGCGGACATAAGCCGGATCATGGACAGTTACGATATGACGATCGGGAAATTCCATGGGAGGGATAGCGGCAAAAAGCCGGGTACGCTGCAGCGCCTCGAGAATGGAACGGATGCGAACCGGAGCCTCGACGTATCCGCGCTCCTTTACATGATGGATATCATGACGGTCGTTGACCACCAGCGCAATGGTAGTCAGCCGGTTTAAAACCGGGTGGGGTTCCTGATCAGAGGCTTTGACATATCTGGGCATACGGATATGAACCGGGTCATCTCTGAAGGATTTAACCACCGCCTGAACATATTCTGGGCTGCAGACCGATTTATATTTTCTCTGAAGAATGGCCTTGACGACCTTTCGGGCGAAGTCCACGTTGAGAGGTTTCTGCTGTCCGAGATCGTCAAATACCAGATACGGTGGATTATCCCCGCCCGGGTTCACCGGAGTCTCATAGCCCGTGTTATCGATCGGGCGTGCGCCAAACATTTCATAAAATCGAAGCCTCGCCTTATTTTCCTTGAGCATCCCGGGATTCCGGCAAAGTTTCGGATCATCCGGCAGACATTCAAAAAACAGCCCCCTAGCATGCATCAGGGAAGCCTCTTCACGAACCCGTTCATAAAGCGCGGCCCCGATGCCCCGGCCGGGAGCGTTTTTGTTTGTCGCCAGAAAATCCAGGTAGCTGAACTGCATCTGCGGCTCGTTGGATAAAAGGGCAAACCCCAGCACCGTTGACACCCCTTCCGCAATATATAAAATAGACTGGAAATCATATTTGAAGGGGTTACGAAAAATATCCGGAATTCTGTCGATCTTGGCCTGACTGAGCCCGATGAACTGCGTTGACAGTATCGTACGAACCTGTTCCAGGGCATTTTGGTTTCTGTCGTGGACATCATCAAAAATTCGTCTGATGCAAAACATATATGATCACTCCTGAAGGATTTAACGCATTGGCGATTGCATAGCGGTTGCCCACTATATTTGCAAAGAGTTTTTCCAAAAAAACGGCTGATTCGCCATTATTTTTTTTATTGTATCTGATTCGGCAGAATACTTCCATGTCCATTTTACAGACAATGAAACGGCATCGAAATAAAATTCATCTGGCGTGCGCAACCTGTCAAAAAAATTAAACATTTTTTTGTGCACTTGCGCCTGGTGTGAAAAATCTATAATATTTTGTATTTTTAAAATACGTGGGGCCTGACGCCCCTGTTTTTTCCGGTCGTGACTGACCCTCACCACCCGGCTATTCTCGCCGCCGGTGAGCTTGTCGATTCGCTTTCCCGCATCGTCGCCCCGGAACAGGATCTGATCCCCGTGTTGTTTGGTGATGTTGTTCAGACAGATCATTATGCGCAGACTCCGGGGAAAAGGTTATGAACTGACACAGAAGCGGAATTACGGCAAGCGGAATGTCAGAAAAAAGGGCTTGATCATAACTGCGGCCACAATGTCACGGGGTCCGCCCCGCCCATTGTCGGCTTCTCCAGCACGATCCGGGGGATACCGTGGCCATGTCGTACGCCGGCAATGGGCGGGACTTCGAGGCTACGCACAGCAAAATATGGCCGCAGTAATGATCAAGCCCGAAAATTAAAACGTTTTTTGTAACGGCAATTCCATGTAAATTGGGTTGCGGGCACGGCCCGCGTTAGTTTTCAAACGCAGTCATATAATGTCAATCTGTTCTGTTGACAAGCTCTCAGGCATACGTCGCCAAAGGCCTCAACCGTTCATGGAGCCGTATCCAGTGATACAGATTCATACGGGCATTCAGGCACGCTGTCTGCCGGCGCTTTCTATACCGACTTTGCAGAAACCCGACGATTACAGTGCGGTTGAAGCATATAAGGCGCTACCAGGCTGTTGGCGGTGGTGGTATTCATCGAAGGAGGCACCACCTCAACAAGAGAGCCCCGAATACCCGGAAATGCAGCCGGGACAGGTTCTCCTGAGGGCGCATCCGTCTTTTTGATCTGACGTGTCAGCCAGCCGGATTTATGCGGCGTCAACAGGGCAAACGGCGTTATCCAGGTCAGACCGATCATCCAGAAGATTCCATACAGGTAGGCCAGCAGACAGTCACTGCTTCGGCGTTTTAATGCGTAGAGCACGGCTGGAAACGATGAGCCGATCACAACCCCGACCAGGATATTGACCCCAAACACCGTCGGCTGCCATACAAAACAGATCAGGGTCACCGCCAGAAGGGCCTGGGATTTTGTCAAGGAAAGCAGCTGCAAAATCAGATTGATCCGGGCACCCAGCATGGATTCTGTACGAAACCGCCGGAATATAAAACAACTCATGACAATCGATTCCCGGATATTGCTTCGGGCCCACCGCAAAAACATCCTGCACAGGTTATTGTAGCCAACCGGCACATTGGTATAGACGATCGCATTCTGCTGGAAGCGGACAAAATGCCCTTCCCGAAGAATCAGATTGGTCATCGCGCGGTCTTCACCGATGTTTGCCGGTTTTCCGAAAAACGTCTGCCCGAGCCATTCTTCCAGAACATTCATGACAATCGAACGACGATATGCGGACAGAGCCCCCGGCGTGCACATCACCGTGTCAACCATGCTCTGGCTGGCTCGCATGAAGTCAAAGCTGAATACAAAGATTATATCGAGCATTCGCGGAATGATACCCTTGTGCCGGTTAAGCACCCGGACATTTCCGGCTACCGCTCCAACGCGTTGATTTTGCACAAAGGGGCTGACCAGTTGCCTGAGCGTCTGCCTGTCGACCACCGAATCACTGTCCACCGTCACGAGAACTTCGCCGATGCTTTTCTGAAATCCCGCATAGAGCGCGTGTCGCTTGCCACGGTTTACCGGCAGTTTTATGGTGAGAATCCGGCCGGTGAGTTCCCTTTTAGCCGATTGTATCCAATGCCAGGTATCATCTGCGCTTCCATCATCAACCGCGATAATTTTCAGCTTTTCCGGAGGATAGTCGTTGGCTGCAAGACTCTTCAAGGTCGCCAGTACCTGCTGCCCCTCATTGTAAGCGGGAACCACCACCGTACATACCGGAAGCTGCGCATCCAGACAAGCCGGCGCAGGCCGGTAACGGCACACAAGGTATAATCGCCACAGAAAGGCCGCCAGGCTGACCCCCAGGAAAATCTTACCCCACAGCAGAAACCAGCTTCCCCAGGCATTCTGGTTCATGAACTCATGGGTAGATTCAATCCGATCAAAACTCATGATGGCAGAAAGGATGACCACTCCGATTGATACAAAAATTATAAATTTGATTAAAAATTCCGGTTTCGTATGAACCGGATCAGGAATTTTTTCAAAACGCCTTACCGCTGTTTTTTCCCCCTGAGCACAGCCGGTTCCGGAGAACCTGGTTACCGGCAATCGGCACTGGGGTTTAGTTATATGAGTTGTCATATGATTATCCTCGATTTAACAAAATTTAATGTTATTTCCATGTTCGATAAAGGTTTTCTCTTCCGACCTGATCATGGGACGGATTGTTTTACTGCCGCCTCAGAATAAAGTCAACAAGGAAAAATTATACCTCCTTAATTGTTTATTAAAAAAGATTTCAGTATGTTACAAGCTTATAAAAAATATCCAGACAGGTAGGGTCGCCCTTCCATGAAAAATATTCATACCGCCCGTTTCGCTCGAGGCATTGAGAACGCAAGGTAAAAAACAGTTCCGGGTTGCATGAAATTTTTTTAAAGGTCGCTTTTGAATATTGAAACGTACGCTCTGAGCTGTATCCAGAGAGTTGCTTTGAAGCGAATCAATTGAATTTCAATATGATAGTTTAGTTCAGCCCTTGAGACCGGCTCATTCAGGTTAAATGGATTTGGCTGGCTACATTTTCAACAGTGTATTTTGAAATTTATAAAGTCGCAAGGAAAAAACTCTCATTTTTTAAATTTTTCTCAATTTTCGCCACAATTCCCGATGATTTTTCAGATGAGATTTTATAAACGATTTTAATATGGAGGGGGGGGGGGCAGCACCTCATCGATACGGTTAATGGCCATGGCGCTCATATTCCCCGGCATACGAGCGTTGAGCCGCCCCTGCCACTGGTCACTGCTGCAGGTAATCATCAAATTTCCGGAGGCATTTCACCATATTCGCCCGGCCGAATCCGATGCGAAAATTCGGGCATGAGGCATCATACAATGTTCCCGGAAGCAGCAGCACCCCGGCACGGGTAACCAGATCATGACAAAATTGATCGACGGCCCCTTTCCTGAGGGATGGGAAGGCGATCGGACCGGCCTTTGGCGCTGTCCATTGAAACATATCCGGATACTTCTGAAAAAACCGGTTCAGGGCAGCCAGATTATTTTTGAGCCTGTTCAGATTCCGGCTCAAAATCCGATTTTTGTGTTTTAACGCAATCATCGAAAGAAACTCGGCAGGCGCGCTGTTGCAGATCGTGGTGTAGTCCTTGAAAGAGGCGATTTTTTCATATGCCTGCCGATTGCGCGTTGCAATCCAGCCGATCCGAAGCCCGGCAAGTCCGAAAGCCTTAGACATGACCCCTAACGCGACACCCCGGTCATCCACCTCACAGATTGACGGCAGCCGGTCCTGCGCATCATATTCAAGAAAACGGTATACCTCGTCAGAAAAGATCATGAAGCCATGTTTTTGAGACAATTCCACCAATTCGGCAAAGGCATCAGACGCCATGACATATCCGGTCGGATTGTGAGGGCAGTTGATCACCACCAGCCGGGTATTGGGCCGGATGTTTTTTTTCAGGACAGCCAGATCCAGTGCCCAGTCGCTGTGCTCGTAAGTTTTCCATAACGTCGTTTCACAGCCCAGAGACGCTGCCACCTCCATCAGGGACTGGTAGCACGGATAATGCACGATCACGTGATCGCCTTTTTGTAAAACGGCGTTCATGGTATTGAATATCGCCTCCTCGGCACCGGTGTGGACCAGTATCTGATCCGGGCTGATCCCCGGATACAGCGCGGCGATCTGTTCCCGCAGCAAAGGAGCGCCTTTGCTCTGCGTATAGCCGAGCCATAATTTTTTAAGCTCGTCTTCAGCCCCCGGCTCCATATCGAGAACATCACCTATAGACAGGGATTCACAATCCGAGCAGCATAACAGATGCGGTGCATTGAATTCATATTCCGCAAAATATCTTTCCAGTTTAAATGGCTCAATCTGCATAAATAGTCCCCCCCTGAAGAAAATCCGATATTACCGCCCTTGCGGGCGGGCTGAAGCGCATGAGGAGCACCTCGTTTGAGGCAAAAGCCAGGAAGCAAAAAGCAGGCTTGGTCATAACGTCGTGAGAACCGTTTCGGCCGTTCCCGGCTTCTCCAGCACGATACGGGGCAACGGCCGGGACTTCGAAACTACACGTAAGAGAGAATATGGCCGCAGGTATGATCAAGCCCCAAAAAACTTTTATCTGCTAACCCCCTCAAAGGAACAAAGCTTCCGCCCCTCAAACGCAACGGCCCTCCGTCTGTAACCTGCTGATAAAATATTCTTCACCTTTACGCAGGTAACGCCTGTATTTCAAAAATGAAGTTCCATGGCAGTTGCCCTGCCGGGTTTTACTCACCCCGGGATGCACACGATATCATATTGCTCTCCGGTCAGGGATTTACCCCCTTCCGGGGTTACTTCAAAGGTATTTTCAACCCCTGCCATGCCAATTCCCCGGATTCCGATCTTGGGTTCAAGTGCCAACACCATCCCTTCTTTCAGCGGGTGATCAAACCCCTTTGCCAGTACCGGAAATTCATCAATTGCCAGACCGATGCCGTGACCGACAAAATCGACCTTGTTTCCTCCCAGCGCCATGTATCCTTCGGACCAGCCGGCTTTTTTTGCCCAGGCAGAACAATGTTCCCACAGCTCTGCCGGAATGGCCCCGGGTTTCAGATTCCGGGCAAGCCAGTCCTGCACATCGATACAGAAGTCCTGTGCTTTTCTGACCATTGAAGGAATGCTGTCCTCCCGCCCCAGCCAGTATACCTGGGTTTTATCTGTCTGATACCCGTCGAGCATGAATCCGACATCGCAGACCAGCGGGGCACCCTGCTCCCAGCTTATCTGCTGTGAACCCATATGGGGGACGGCAGGGCTTACCCCCCGCAACCCGACCGGTCCATTATAGACACTGGGGTAATTCGCGCTTTCACCAACTGAGATATGGCCCAGAAAAACCTCTTCCCCGTATTTTTCCATTCTTAAAAGTCCCTGATGCTGCTCTGAGAAAAAAACTTTCCAGACGGCATGCGCTACCTGGGTTTCAGTCATGCCCTCAGACAAAAGCTCAGGAAGCAATTGCCGCAGGCACTTGTCATGTTTTGCCCCGGCCTGTCTTATTTTATCCAGTTCCCATGCGGACTTGACACTCCGGGTCATGGACAGCACCATATCGGCCCTGACAAAATGCCGGTCAGGAAGATCCTCCTTGAGTTTCATTCCCAACGTCCATGACAGAGCGTTCATTTCCACCCCAACGGTTTCTGCCAACGGGGATCCGGCATTTTTAAGGATTTCGATAATTTCCCTGTAGCTTCGAAACGGCACGATGGTTTCGACGGGTGATTCCAGACGGGCCCGTTCCAGTCCCCGCCTGCAAAGCAGCACCGGACTGCCTTCCATCGGAAGCCAGAACAGGCCATTTCCAAACGTGCCGGTCAGGTAGTAAATGTTCAATCGGGAAAATACCAGTATGCCACCGGCATCACTGAATTGCTCATGAAGCAGCGCACGGCAGCTTTGCCACCGGCATTGAAGCTCTGAAAAAGGGACCATTGTCATGAATCTTATCTCCTGTCAAACCCTTTCCGGGATATCATCTCATTCCATTATTCTAACGGGTTACTCGTTCTGTGATTGACTGGATACCACATATTGAGATGAAATTCCCCAGAATTTTTTGACAAATTCATAGTCCACGACCATTTTATCGATATGCGTATTGTGCTGCTTTTACCGTTCGATGAAGCCTTCCATCCGTTGGTGGATGTTCTCCGTTTTTTTCATTCATCAGACTGCTGTCTTTTTTTCCTGCCACGGCCAACATAATTTGCCTGCCACCTTTCCTGCGCCCCACTGCCTGCGCAATCGACAGGGTATTAAACTGAAAAAGGGCGTTCCCTCACAATTTAAAGGAACGCCCTTTTTTAATACGGTAACCGAAAGCCGGCCCGTCCCGTGCTACTCTACCTTGACATTGACTGCCGTAGGCCCCTTTTGGCCCTGCTCGACATCAAAAGTAACCCTGTCACCCTCCTTGAGAGACTTAAACCCGGTCCCTATGATTGCAGAATGGTGTACGAATACATCCGGTCCGTCTTCCTGCTCGATAAAACCAAAACCCTTGCTGTCGTTAAACCATTTCACAGTACCCTTAGCCATGAAGTGATGTTCTCCTTTCCATTAATTCTTCATGAATTCTTCATGAATTCAATTTATTAATCGCAGTTTAAGTAATTTTTCGTTCTGTTGTCTATAGGAAAAAGACCTCATTTCCATAGGAAAATCTCCTGATACCCGGTATTGCAGGAAGCCGTCAAACTGATTCCGGTTATACCGTGTTAAGAAATTGAGATTGTGGCGGTAAGAGCTACACTTCCTGCAGAAAATAGCTATATGTGTGACAATACATGCGTCTAATCTTTATCCGGTTTTATGCGAACGGCCATACCGAGCTTCTCTATTTCATAAGGTGTCTTTACGTATTCATCCGCTCCGCTTATCGACTCCGCAGCATTCTATATCGCCATTTTCCGGACCTGAATCCGGCGGTTTTCGACCCAACGGCCGCTTTTCACCAGCCAGATACCCGGTACTCCACGCGACTTGCAGATTATATCCACCCGTCGGGCCATCAATATCTAAAATTTCTCCGGCAAAATATAGATTGTCTATTATTTTTGACTTCATTGTTTTTGGATCGACTTCTTTCAAGTCAACTCCGCCTGAAGTTACAATCGCTTTTCCAAAACCGACAAGCCCTTTAACGCTAAGCTCAAATTCGGTTAAAAGTTTAATTATTTTTTTTCTTTCAATTTTTGTCACTTCATTTACTTTTTTATTTTCGTCAATTCCGGACAATTCAATAATAACAGGGATAAGTTTTTTAGGCAGCAGTTTATTTAAACTGTTTTTAAATTGTTTGTTTTTTTGTTCTTCGAAATCCTTCAGGATTCTTTTGTCTAAAATCGGGTAATCAAGGGCAGGTTTGAAATTTATTTTTATTTTTAAATCTTTTGTTTTGTTTTCACTTACTTTTTTACTCAGATCCAATACTACCGGGCCGCTTAAACCATTACCCGTAAAAGATGCTTCACCAAAACGAGAATCAAGTTTGCGTTTTTCCCATAAACTTACTTCTACATTTTTCAAACTTAAGCCTTCAAGTTTTTTGACTATTTCTTCTTTAACAATAATAGGGGTAAGGGCTGGCTTTGGCGCTACAACCGTATGCCCTATATTTTTAAGCCATTTGTATGCATCACCGGTAGAACCCGTCCCGGGGTAAGATTTCCCTCCTGTTGCAAACACAAAATTATCAGCGAAAACTTCTTCTCCATTTTTTAAAATAATTTTTTCAATTTTTTTTGCATTACAATTTTCGCTACTGATAATTATTTTTTCTACTGAACTATTGAATTTAATTTCAACATCGTTATCTTTTAAAAATTTTTTTAAACATTCTGCAACATCTTTGGCATTATCTGAGACAGGAAAGACTCTCCCGCCTCTTTCCACTTTTGTTTTAAGTCCGTGACTTTCGAAAAAAGCCACTGCATCTTTGTTTGAAAATTGATTTAAAGCAGAATATAAAAATTTTCCATTTTTCCCATAACTATCTATTATTTTTTTCAAATTCTCTTCCGCATTTGTAATATTACATCTGCCCTTCCCGGTAATTGAAAGCTTTAATCCCAGACGTTCGTTTTTATCAAGTAAAATAACACGGAAGCCGAATTCTGCTGCATGTCCTGCCGCGATCATTCCAGCTGGTCCGCCGCCAATTACTGCTAAGTTGTATTTATTGTTTTTCATAAATTAAATTCTCTTATCAAAGGCAGGTGGCCCCGGGTGGAATCGGGCTACACACAGCAAAATATGGCCGCAGTTATGATCAAGCCCCAAATTTCAGCCGTCCCGCGGTAGTGCGGGGTTAATGGCAGAGGTTTCAAACGACAAGACCAAACCGCAGCCTGGCTCAAACGAGGCATTGAATATTGTCTTTCCTGGTATGGCGTTTTGAGACTCGGTCTTTGTCATGTAGCAGGTCAACTCACGCTTGTCCAGCAGCATAATTTACCGGTCCCCGTTCTGCTGGTATGACAAATTCGCCATTAAGGAATGGGCGCCCATAAAAAAACAAAAGGCTGTAATCAATTCTGATTACAGCCTTTATTTTTTTATGGTGCCGAAGGGGAGACTCGAACTCCCACCGGAATACTCCGACTAGACCCTGAACCTAGCGCGTCTACCAGTTCCGCCACTTCGGCACAAAAAACAATTAATTGCTCAATTAACCAGAAATCTATACTTTCTTTAGCCGGAGATGTCAAGAATGAAAATTTTAAAAAATAGAAGCGTATGATCTGGAATTTCCGGATAAAACATGTTACCTCATCTGGTCCGCCGCGTCAGGCGGTGTAACGTCTGGAAAAACGGACCGGACCCAACAATCGAACCCAGTGAACTGCCGGGGAAAAATGGAACATCGCTTATTAATTGTATCGGTTTTTATCATCACCTATATCCTGATTACCGTTCAACGAATTCCGGGGCTGCGAATTGACCGGCCATCCGGAGTAACCATCGGCAGCACCCTGCTGCTGCTCACCGGGCTGGTGACTGTCCGTGAGGCCTATTCCTTTGTCGATTGGGACGTTATCACCTTTTTACTGGGGATGATGGTCATCATTGCCTATCTTGAATTTTCCGGTTTTTTTGAACATACGGCATTGTGGCTGGTCAGGATTTCCCGTTCAACGAACCAGCTGCTGGCCGCCACCATCGCCGTCTGTGCCCTGCTGTCCGCTTTTTTTGTCAATGACACGGTCTGTCTGCTTTTCACCCCGATTCTGCTCAAAGCCACATCCTATCTCAGGCTCAATCCCCTGCCCTATCTGATTGCCATTGCCACGGCCTCAAATATCGGCTCTGCACTGACCATAACGGGAAATCCGCAGAACATGTATATCGGGGTCCAGTCAGGCATGGCCTTTCTCAAATTCATCGGGGTCATGACCGTTCCGGTTGTCGTCGGACTGGTGGCCGATTATGCCGTCATCCGGTGGCTGTTCCGAAAAGATATTCATAACCGGCCGCTGACTCCGGTTGCCATCGACGAGATTCCGCCCCTGAAAAAACGCCTCATGATAAAAACGCTCATTGTACTGGGAGGCGTCCTGATACTTTTCATCTCCAGGACCGGCTATCCCCTGGCCGTACTGGCCGGTATGTCGGTTATCTTCCTGATCGGACGCGTTCCCCCGCGGGAGGTTCTCGTCAACGTGAACTGGACGATTCTTCTTTTTTTTGCCGGGCTGTTTGTGGTGATGGGCGCCTTTGAAAAAGCCGGTTACATGACATCCATCTTATCATTTACCTCGAAATATTTTATGGACAACAGTCTGGCAAGTCATCTTGGTCTGGCGTGTATCACGGCATTTCTCTCCAATATCGTCAGCAATGTACCGGCCGTCATTCTGATCCAGCCCGTGGGAAGTCATTTCGGCTACAGCGACAGCTTCTGGCTCCTGCTGGCAATGGCCTCCACCTTTGCCGGAAACCTGACCCTGATCGGTTCGGTCGCCAACCTGATTGTGGCGGAAAAAGCCAGTTCGATGCATATCGATATGGGATTTATGGATTACCTGAAAGCCGGGCTGCCCGTAACTTTGATAACACTGATATTCGGAACCTGGTGGCTGTATGTTATTCTGTAAAAGAATGCTGGCAGATATACAGGAAAAATGATTGGCTGAGCAGACACGGGGGCTGCCCCCTGCATTCGGATGTTGGAAAATTACGCATCGGTACGCCATGCTGCGTTTGACGAATCATAAAACGCATTGTCTGACGACCCGATTGTTGTTTTTCAACAATCCGTCAGGTTAAAAATGTAATATTGCAATCATTCCGGGGCGGAACCCGCTTGAAATGGTATACCGGATACCCGATCATCAGGGCACCGCAGACCCGGTGATTTTCGGGCAGCTTTATTTCCCGTGCGATCGGCGCCCAGGCATCTGCGGCATTCATGAAAAACCCTGCCCAGCAAGTGCCGAGTCCGGATGCGATTGCGGCCAGATCGAGGAGGGTCATGGCAATGGCGCAGTCGGTTTTTGGCATAAAGGCATCGCCCGGCGCGTGTGCGATGACAAGGTGCGGCGCATTGCGAAGGATAATATCCTTTCCGGCCTCCCATGCCTTGACGATCCCTGTAACCCCGATCTCCCTGAACCAGTCAACAACCATACCGGCCAGTTTATGAACCCGCTCCGGGCTCTGTATCACGGTCCAGCAGACCGCCTGGGAATTTTTGGCCGTAGGCGCCCACCGGGTCACATCGATCAGTCGCTGAAGTTCTCCGGCGGGTACGGTATCCGGTTTATAGGCGCGGATGGAGCGGCGACGGCGAACCAGCTGTTCGAAGATCTGTCTTTCGTTCGGATCAACAACTGCCGGTTTCATCTGTTCGCCCGCGACACCATCCACCGAAATGGCGGCCTCCGGACAAACAGCTGCGCAATGGCCGCAGCCCAGACAAAGCAGTTCGTATCCGTCCACCGTATGAATTTTACCCGCTTCGTCCATTCTCAGTACCCTCATGGGACAAACTTGAGAGCAGATCCCGCAGCGCCGGCATTTTTCATTATCGATGATAATCGTAGACATGGCATGTATTCCTAATACATTTCATATTTTACCAGTCTGCCGTCAAGCCCCCCTGCCTCGATCGGCTTTTTCCATAAGGGTTTCAGGCCGAGTTTTTTGATATAGTCGCGGTCTCCGAAATAAATAAAGGCGGTTGAGCCGATGCATTTGTTTTTGAGGAAATCACCGAGATTTTTGTACAGGGCATCCAGATCCTGATCTGCCCCCATCCGTATGCCGTAGGGGGGATTGATGACAATGATCTGCCCTTCAATACCGGATAAACTGTTAAAATCAGCCTGTTCGATTATTACATTCTTTCCGTAATGAAGGCCCATCAGGTTGGTCTTTGCAGCCTCTACCGCCTGTTCGGACAGGTCGCTTCCGGCAACCAGTCCTTTGGGCAGTTCCCGGATGTTTCCATTTCCTTCAGCTTTGACCTGTCTCCAGGCCAAACGGCTGAAATCCGGCAGGCATTCAAACCCGAATTTTTCCCTGAAAATCCCCGCAGGAATTCTGCTGTAGCGCATCAGCGCTTCACACAGGAGCGTCCCTGAGCCGCACATGGGATCATACAGCGGGACAGACCCGTCCCATTCTGAAAGCCGGATAATCGCCGCGGCAATGGTTTCCTGCATCGGGGCAGATACCGTCTCCTCCCGGTAGCCACGTTTGTGAAGCGGGCCGCCAGAGGTATCAAGGCTCAAATCTGCCTTGTCCTCACTGATATGAAGGTTCAGCAGAATATCCGGATCGTCCACGGATACATTCGGCCGGCTGCCGGTTTTTTCCCGGAAATAATCCGCAACCGCATCCTTGAGACGCAAAGAGGCATATTGTGAATGCGTAATGGCACTGTTGGCGACATTGGCCGATATGGCAAATGTGCTGCCATCTGAAAAAAAATCTTCCCACCGGATCTGCTTTGCCACCGAATACAAGGTTTCGGTATCCGGACAGCTGAATGAGATCAGCGGCGCAAGACACCGTGAAATCAGTCTGGACTGATAATTGATCCGGTACATCACGGATCTGTCGGCTTTAAAATACAATCCGCGATATGCAGGAAGGATACTTTCTGCCCCGAGTTCGGACAGCTCCTCTGCACCGGCCTCCTTGATGTCATCCGCAATCTGGGCAAAATACCGGCCATCTTTCTCGTACTGGTATACGGGTACCCTCGGCTTGCCTTTTCTTAGTTTTATTTCCATACGTTCCTATAGCATTATAAAGAAGATTTGAGCCAGAGCCCTTATTTGTCATTTTGTTTCTGTTCGATTTTGGCCCAGCTGTCGCGCAGGGTCACGGTCCTGTTGAACACCGGGGCATCGGGTCGGGAATCTTTCAAATCCACACAGAAATAACCCATTCGCTCAAACTGATACGGTATGCCCGGCTGCGCCTCTTTTAATCCGGGTTCCAGCTTGCAGTTCTTGAGAATTTCCAGAGAATTTGGATTCAGACTGGATGTAAAATCCATTCCCTCCTGCACATCATCCGGGTTTTCACTGGTAAACAGGCGGTCATACAGACGCACTTCAGCATCGAGCGCATGGGCCGCTGACACCCAGTGGATGGTTCCCTTGACCTTTCGACCGTCCGGAGAATACCCGCCGCGGGTTTCCGGATCATACGTACAGTGAAGCGCGATCACTTCTCCGCTGGTCTCATCCTTGATCACTTCCTCACACTTTATATAGTAGGCATATCTCAGTCTGACCTCTCTGCCGGGCGCCAGGCGGAAATACTTTCTGGGGGCATCTTCACGGAAATCATCCTGTTCGATATAGATGACCCGTGAAAAGGGAACCTTTCGGGTCCCCATGGATTCATCTTCCGGATTATTGATGGCATCGAGCTCTTCCACCTGATCTTCGGGGTAATTGACGATCACCACCTTCAGGGGCCTGAGAACCCCCATGGCACGGGCAGCGCGTTTATTCAGATCCTCCCGCAGAGTGAATTCCAGAAGGGCCATATCCACAATGCTGTCGCGTTTGGCCACGCCAATACGGCTGCAGAAATTACGGATGGCCTCGGGGGTATATCCCCGTCTCCGGATTCCGGATATAGTGGGCAGTCGGGGATCATCCCATCCGCTGACATGACCGGACTGGACGAGCTTGAGCAGTTTACGTTTACTCATGATCGTGAAGCTGAGATTCAGCCGGGCAAACTCGATCTGCTGCGGGTGGCAGAGCACGTCAAGCTGATCCAGTACCCAGTCATACAGGGGCCGGTTGATCTCAAATTCCAGAGTACAGATGGAATGGGTAATTCCCTCGATGGAATCCGACAGGCAGTGGGTAAAATCATACATGGGATAAATACACCACCGGTCACCGGTCCGGTGATGGGACACCTTCCGGATACGGTACAGGACCGGGTCTCTCATGACGAAGTTGGGAGAGGCCATATCGATCTTTGCCCTGAGCACCTGACTGCCGTCTTCGAATTCACCGTTTTTCATCCGTTCGAACAGATCCAGATTTTCCACGACCGACCGGTTCCGGTACGGGCTGTCCTTACCCGGTTCGGTGAGTGTACCCCGGTTTTCGCGGATTTCATCAGCACTTGAACTGTCGATGTACGCCTTGCCTTTTTTGATGAGTTCAATGGCAAAAGCATAGATACGGTCAAAATAATCGGATGCGAAGTACTCGTGGCCTCCCCAGTCAAACCCGAGCCATTTGACATCTTCCTTGATGGAGTCAATGTATTCGACATCTTCTCTGGCAGGATTGGTGTCATCGAATCTCAGATGGCAGATACCGCCAAATTCACTTGAAATGCCAAAATTAAGACAGATGGATTTGGCATGTCCGATATGCAGATATCCGTTTGGTTCCGGAGGAAAACGGGTGACGACCCTGCCGTCATTTTTCCCGGCTTTAACGTCTTCAGTCACGATGGTCCGAATAAAATCACTTGAGGGCTTCGCTTCGATGTCAGTCATATGAATATATTCCTTGCAGTCAAATTATTTGAAACGATATTATCAACGCAGTTGTTCACCCTGCCATTGGATCAGAGTTTAACTTCCGGGCTTTTAGCCCCTTATTCTTCCTATAGCATATTGCTGCCGAATATGCCAAGTTTGGAAACATACTTTGGTGCCCATCCGGTGAATACCGAATTTATGGATGGACATTGATATGTCATTGGGCTTGACCTTCCTTTTTTCCCCCCTGACCCATGGCCCTCAACAATACGGCCCTGGAAATATGAACGTCATATAACGCATTGTAATAACTGGTCAGGGTTCCTGACAGCAGCGTCTGGGCATCCAGAACATCGGTGGAAGTGGCGATCTGCTGCTGATATCGCTCCTGATTGATTCTGAAATTTTCCTTTGCCTGCTCGATCGCCTGTTCGGCCGTTTTGATATTCTTTTCAGATTCCCTGACCTTCAGATATGCCCTTTTAACTTCAAATGCAATATCATCCTGGAATTGCTGTTTTTGCAATCGTGCCTGTGCCAGACGGTTTGATTTTTCCCTGACACGGCTCCGGGTTCTGTTCCAGTCCCAGAAATTCCACGTGGCGGCAGCAGACACCTCCCAGGAGCCGGAATCAGTTATCCCGGATTCCCCGGTGGTATCCGGCCGGTCGCCGACCTGCCGGTAGATTCCCTGCAGATTGACCGACGGATAATAGTCTTTTTTTGCCACCTGGACCTCTTTTTGAGCGATCTGAATCTGAAGATCGGCAATTTTAAACTCAACCCGATGGGTGACCGCGCTGTCCAGACAATAATCGATGTCATGTTCAAACGACGGATACTGCAACCGATCGGATCGGATATCGGATACCTGCATCACAGAATTGAGCGGGCGTCTGAGCAGTGTATTCAGCGCCGCTGCGGCTTCTTCCAGCGCATTGGATGCCCGGGTCAACGCCTGCCCGGCATTGGCCAGCTCAACCCGGGCCTGCAGCAAATCATTCAACGGTATCATACCCACATCATAAAACTCCCGGGCAACTTGCTCATGAGCGCTGATCTGGTGAACGGTTTCCCGCGATACTGCTTCCAGCTGCCGGGACTTGAGAAAGTTGAAACAGGCTTGCCGGGCTGCGAGCACAATATTTTGCAGAAGCAGTGTTTCCCTCATTTTTGACACATCAATACCCAACGCCGATATCTCATACTGATTAATCAACGAAAATCCGGAAAACAGCGGCTGGGTCATGGACAGTGAAAATGTATATTCATCCCGGAGTGAAAGCTGGCCGAACGCAGGAATCGTTACCTCATCATCATTTCTCCGGTATCTGTAACCGGCAGAAAAAGTCGGCAGCAGTCTGGATCGCTCAATATTCTTGACATCAAATGCCGCACGGGTATCTTCCCGGGACTGTTTCAAGCCGATATTAGCCTCAATCGCCTGTTCGATGATCTGCTCAAGCGTAAACACCCCGTCTTCAACCGTTCGTGACTGCACCGGAAACACGGAACCGGTAAACATCCATACGACAATCCAGAGCAGCAGATGCGCTTTTCGCATTTTTCCGTCCCCGTTTCATCTTTCAAAGCGATGAGTCTTCCGCAAAATTAAAAGGCATTGCACGGAGGCATATTGCTTTTTGCCTCAAACGAAGTGCTCCTGCCAGCGGCAGTGCTCCTCAGTCCGGCCGCAGAGCGCTATTTTAGCCCCGAAGAAAGCGGCGT
This sequence comes from Desulfobacterales bacterium, assembly GCA_028704555.1. NCBI lineage: Bacteria > Pseudomonadati > Thermodesulfobacteriota > Desulfobacteria > Desulfobacterales > Desulfobacterales bacterium. The sequence goes on along the minus strand of JAQWFD010000007.1, from coordinate 35,724 downwards.
TGCCTTCCACAGGGCACAAGCACAGAGATTGTGGGAAAAAAGACCATTTACGAATGGAAACGAACTTGACCCCCGTACAGGCTTTGTGTAACGATAAATATAATCAGCGTACCTGAAACCCGATGGCTGTATGGACCGCGGTTCCCCGTTATCCGGAACGGCTGCCGCGTTTGGTGCCGCAATTTTACTCATTTTTACGCTTTTACGGGGGAATACATACTTCAACAGGGCTCCAGAAGGATTCATGACAGATTAAGTTTTAACTTTAACATAAATAATACAACACACTCAATTCATGGATAAATAATTATGCATGGCACAGGCCATTTCAAAGCAAAAAAAACGATCCTCGTTGTCGATGACGATCAGATGGTAAGACATATTGCCCGGGCAATCATCGAAAAAATCGGCTACCATGTGATCGAAGCCGAATCCGGTGAACAGGCCATAGATATCGCCAGATATTATGACGGACCGATTGCCCTGGCCATTCTCGATATCGTATTACCGGATATCGCATGCAAAGAGTTGTTTGATATACTCAGGCAGTCTCGTCCGGATATAAAAACGCTGCTCAGCAGTGGGTACAATTTTAACGAGATCATCCGGGATCTCCTGCTTGCCGGTGCAGACGGATTTATCCAAAAGCCGTATTCCTTTAAAAGCATCCAATCCAAACTGAAGGACATCCTTCAGGAATAGCCACCTGATCCGGCCACCGATATCAGGATATTACCGGCTCAATGTGATCAGTGCCACCTCCGGCGGACAGTTGAAGCGAACCGGCACCCCGGAAGCACCGGCTCCGGATGAGGTGTATCCGATCGTAGCGTCATAGGACCACATTCCCCCGGCAAACCGCCGCGGCATTTGAATATGGGTAAATACCGGACCGATAACCGGCAATCGAATCTGCCCCCCATGGGTATGGCCGCAGAGGCACAGATCAATCTTATAGCCGGCTGAGCTCTTCATTATTTCCGGCGAATGTGACATCAGGATCGAAAAGGCCCCCTGCGGCACATCCCGAAATGCCATTTTTAAATCATGGCATTTATAATAATGGGGATCATCCACCCCGACCAGCCATAGTTGCTCTCCGTTTTTCTCCAGTTTAAATGCATCATTGACCAGCATGCAGATACCACAGTCTTCAAGATCGGGTATGGTGCTGATGCAGTCATGATTGCCCAGAATACCGAATATCCCCTCCGAGGCCTGTATGTGTCTGATGATCCGGCGGAGCCTGTGCATCACTTTAAAGAACGGTCCATACATCTCCATGCGGTAATCTCCGCCCAGAAGACAGACATCCACCTGCAGCGACGAAACCAGACTGATCAGACGGTCATCGAGACCATCGAGTCCGTCTATATGCAGATCAGCGATAAACAGGATTTGAAACGGATCAAATACCGCAGGAAGCCCCGGACATGAAAAATGAAGATGTTGCAACCGGACATCCAGTGCGTTATGACGGCCCCGTTCATATATCCCGACGATTTTAAACGTATTTTTCATGAACCAGTGATAATAGATAACATTTTCAAAATTCAGGTATCTTGCCAGTGTTGAAGAGGTTGCATGGCAGGCGCGCCATACCCGCAATCTGGCTGAAGACCTTACCAGCCGGGTCAATTCCCCGGCAGGGGGAGGAATCAGCATTTTCTGTAAAAAAATGGATGCGGTTTGATCAATGGCGAAAAAAAACAAACCGCATTCAACCATCCTGACCCAGGGCATGGCATATGCCCAATGGAAAAACAGCAGCGGGAAACCGGTTTCAAAACACTGATCCAGCAGCGGTGCATGGCTCCCTTCAGAGAGGACCATGCGGCGCTTAATAAAACTGGACAGAACATCACCGATCATGCTCAACAGACCGGCCGTCAGACCGGCCAACGCAGAAACCCCTATCAGATGCGCCGCAACTCCGCCCGTAAAGATCCCCCCTGCAACCCCCCGGATCGTTTTATGGCTACCGAACAGAGCAAACCCATCCCTGAACCGTGCATTGCCATCCAGCGGCTGAGCGCCTATTTCCGGAATGACAAAACCCAGCAACGCCGGGACGGCATTGACACATAAGAGGAATATGGTGATTTCTACGGTACCTGGCATGAAGGGATGGGTTATCTGTTATGGGTTATCAGTCGTGAGTCTTGAGTCTTGAGTCTTGAGTCGTGAGTCCGTAAGTCCGTAAGTCGTGAGTAAATCGTAAGGCACCAGTTTTCCTTGCCGGCCCGCTACATAACGACCCACGCAGCCATCCGTTCTCTCTGATCTCTGACTTCTGATTGACATTGCAAGCAAATTCACCTTATAACACTCGGCACATAAAAAACACCGGTTTGCCGGGGCCCTGAGATCAGAACGAACAGACATATTAACTACAGGAATCGTATCCATGGTACTGAACAGCCTTTTTCCGATTTTTGCATTACTGGCGCTGGGGGCATTGCTGAAAGCCTTTAAAATGACTTCCAGTGAATTTCTGAACACCTCCGACAAACTGATTTATTACATCTTTTTCCCTGTCATGCTGTTCTGGAAAATCGGCAGCTCAAAAACTGGGGCGGCCGTTGACTGGGCATTCTGTGCGGCCTCCATTTGCGCGCTTCTGATACTGTACATTCTCAGCACGTGGTATATCGTCAAATACAAGATTCCGGACTTTAAAGCCGGCTCTTTTTCCCAGAGCTGCTACCGGTTCAACACCTATATCGGAATGGCTGTCATACTCAACGCAACCGGTGAGGAAGGTATCATGTATTTTGGAATCCTGATCGGGATAATCATTCCGCTGATCAACGTGCTGGCGGTATCCACCCTGATCTGGTTTTCCGGGTTTCAGTTCAGTCTCGGGCATCGAATGCAGGTGACGATCAAAGCGCTGATTTCAAATCCACTGATCATCGCCTGCATCGGCGGACTGGTGTATGCCCGGACAGTGAACCATTTTCCCGTTTATATCGATAACACCTTTCACCTGGCATCTCTGGTAACTTTGCCCCTGGCCCTGCTGTCCATCGGCGGCAGTCTGACGCTCGGCTCAATCAAAGGGTATTTTAACCTCTCGCTTATAGGATCTTTTTTCAAGCTGATCGCATTTCCGGTGTTGGGATTCTTATGCATGACGCTGTTTCGGGTTGATCCCATCCCCTTTAAAACCGGGATGATTTTTTTCGCCCTTCCCACTTCACCGGCGATTTATGTCCTGTCATCCCAGCTCAACAGCGATACACAGCTGGCCGCCGCCACGGTGGTATTGTCCACCGTATTGTCGTTTGCCTCGTTATCGGTCGTTCTGATGATGGCGTAGAAACGTAGGGCTCGCTATTCTTTCGCCGGTTCATGCAATTTTCTGAGCACGACCGCCTTTTCCTTTATGGCGGTCAGTTTTTCGGTCATCATGGCCCAGCCATACCAGTATGCATAATCGGGATTGACATGGAAAAAGGCCTGATACGTCCGCATCCGGTCTTTCAGATACATTTCCAGCAGCATCTGATCGATATGGGATGCCTGATTCAGGTTCCCGCCCCCGGTTCGCATGAAATACAGAAGATCCGGATAGGCAAAGGCATACGCATCCGGTTTTTTGAGAATGCCGTCACGATAAAGCGCTGCCACGGTTTCAATGGCTTCGGCCATGAGCCGGTCGGCTTTTTGCATGATGGCATCCCCCATTTCAAGCTGCTTTCTGGCGTATTGTTCGGAATGACAGTTGCGGCAGGTTTTTATCATTTTCGCCCGCTCTTTTTCCCAGGACTCTGCGGTCAGCCGAGCCAGGTCAAGGGTTTTAACCGCATCAAGCCGGGCAGTGGGTTCTCCGGTTTGCGGATTCAAAACGCCCAGGGCCTTAAGGATGGTCACCCGATCCGCAGCCCACTGGGGATCTTCAGGCAACGGAAGGCGTACGCCCAGAAAGCCCCAGGCGGTGTGGTTTTCATGAGACCCACCCGGCATATGGCAATCCTGGCATTTTGGCGCATTCGCAGTTTCTGGCAACATACCCGAGATCTTGGCTTTCCATCGTGTCCCGTGCTTGGAGCTGCTCCACATTTCCCATTGGGGATGATCAAATCCCATGTGGCATTGCTGACAGGCCGCCGGGTGAAGCGCTTCCTTTCTGGAAAAACTGTGGCGGGTATGACATTCATCACAGGAATTATTCTGATACCGGTAGCCGCTGTCATGAAGTTTTTTTCTCTCTTCATCGCTCTTAATTCCCATGTTATGACATCCGCCGCAACCTTTGCCGCCTTCCATCAATTCATCCGGTTCCACATGGGTAACGGGCATCGCGTTCAACGTGTCCCATCCCAGATTATGTTTTCCTTTTACAAACTGGTTAAACTTATCTTCATGGCACTCGGCACAAACCTGTTCATCCGGCAGCACCGCTTTTTCCACACTCGCCGGCCCCTTATGTGCATCCCCATGGCAGGCTGAGCAGGTAATGCCCTCTGCCGCATGTTTACTGGATTTCCAGTCCGCAACCTGCCCCGGGCTCATTCGGTTATGACAGGTAATACAGACTTCGACCTTTTCAGCCGTTTCAGCTGCAACCACCGGGCTGAAACTTCCCGTCATCATCAACAAGCCCATCATTAACGCGACACACATGGATCTTTTCATAAGGCCTCCTTCTTGGAAATATGAGTAAAAAAACACGCGGTTAATATTTTCGACCGCCTATAAACTGGAAATGCTATGAAGATTCGGGGGATTTCTATCGGACAGGAACATTTACTGAAGTATAATAAATGTCGTTCAACGTGTCAAAACCATAAAAACAAGAAGGGTCTTCAACGCCTCTGAAGGGGGGGCGTTGAAGACCTGATTTATTTCTGAAAAAATATTAATAACAATCTGCGTAATCTGTCAAAAAAAATATTTTCCGCAGATTAAAGAAAAGACAGATTGTGGTGTGTTGAATATATTTTCAGCTTAAAGCCTTCCTGTACCCATCCCATTTCGTCTGTATCTGCTGACGAAGCTGTGAAATCTGCTCTGCGGATAAAATCCGAAAACGGCGCTGTGACTTGAGATAATCTTCGACATCAGCCATTTTGCCGGTTGTCATCAGTTTTGCAGACGGGCCGGTCAGGCGGAACTGCCCGTTTTCAATTTCATACAGATCAAACAGGCCGCTTTGCACGGCCATCTGTCCCATTTTTACCGTATATTTCGGATCAAATCCCCATCCGGACGGACAAGGTGTATGGATGTGGATATACCTGGTTCCGGTAATGGTTCTGGCCTTCCGGATTTTATCATACAGATCCAGGGGATAGGCCGCCGAACACGATGCCACATAGGGTATGCCGTGAGCGGACATGATCGAAGGGACATCTTTTTTCTGCTGAAGTTTGCCTAACAACGGGGTGTTTGACGTCAGCGCCCCGTGCGGTGTGGTACCGGACCGCTGTACCCCCGTATTCATGTAGGCTTCATTGTCATAGCAGATATAAATAAAGTTTTCCTGCCGTTCTGAAGCGCCGGACAGCGCCTGGATGCCGATATCGCCGGTTCCGCCGTCACCTGCCCAGGCAGCTACGGTTGTTTTTGTTCTTCCCAGCGCCTTCAGGGCACCGAGGACACCAGTGGCGCCCGCTGCCGTGGAGGCAAACGTCACGTTGAGACACGGCAGTTTCGTGGAGGCTATGGGATAAAGTCCCTGAAGAACTGTCAGACAGCTGGGGGGAACCACCAGAATCGTATCTTTCCCAAGAGCCTTGAGCCCGATTCTATAGGCAATGCCCAGTCCGCAGCCAGAGCAGGCCCGATTACCGGGATGAATGAATTCCTCTTCAGGAAGGCTTAATATACTGGTTTTCGCTTGCATATGTTTTTACTCCTGTATCTTCAGGCCAAGGGTTCGCACAAAAATCCGTTTATAATTGTTTTTGCGCGAGCCCTAACCACTTTGTTTTGCCTGACGCACGGTCATCTTTGCACGATTGTCGAAACACATCGACCAGATCATCGGTTTTAATCTCTCTGCCGCCAAGTCCCAGGATGACCCCCTGCACATCGGGCCGCTCCGGCAAACTCGATAGATGGGCATACAGCGCCGATTTTATATCCGCGCAAAGCGGCCCTTCATAGCCGTAACTCAGCGCCTTTTCAAACACGATCACCTTTTTGGCTCCGGCCAGCAACCGGAAAACCGCCTCATCCGGAAACGGTCGATAAATGCGAATCGCCGCGACACCGGCCCTGATCCCCTCCTCGCGAAGCACATCCACCACATCCCTGAGCTGGTAGGCCAGAGACCCCAGCGCCACCGCGATACAGTCGGCATCCTCACATCGCCAGGCCTCGATGAACGGATCACCGCCGCGGCCAAACGCCTCTGAAAACGCCTGTTCAATGTCAGCTGCCGTATTCAGGGCATTTCGCATATCCTTGTGCAGCAGGGTCCTGAATTCCATATATCCGGGCGCCGGTTCACCCTGCAGGTCCGGCCGGGACTCCGGCAGTGTGACCGTATTGAAGTTGGCCGGCATATTCGGGTCCAGAAACCGTTCGGGCCGATACGATGGCAGGAATCTATCCACCTGCGTTTCATCGGGTACATCAAAGGGCATATAGGTATGAGACAGCAGATAGCCGTCATAACAGACCATTACGGGAATACTGACCGTTTCTGCCAGCCGGAAGGCTTTGATCACCGTGTCGATAATCTGCTGATGATCACAGGCATATATCTGAATCCATCCGGTATCCCTCTGTGACATGGAATCCTGATGATCATTCCAGATCGTCCACGGCGCCCCGACGCCCCGGTTTACGACACACATCACCAGCGGCAGCCGTGCGCCTGCTGCCCAGTGAATCTGCTCATTCATATACAACAGTCCATTTGCGCTCGTGGCCGTAAAGGCCCTGGCACCGGTGGTGGATGCGGCGATACACACGGCCAGCGCGCTGTGTTCACTTTCAACCGGAATATACTGGGCTTTCATTTCACCGGATTCGATCAGTTCCGAGAGCTTTTCGGTCAGCGGCGTCTGGGGAGTAATGGGGTAGGCCGCCACCACCTGTGCTTTTGACAGCTTTACGCCCCACGCCGCTGCCACATTGCCTGATTCAATGATATGCATGGTCTCAGTCCTCCTCCTTTGCAGTCAATCCGCTTTCCTCAACCATCTTAATGGCATGAACCGGGCATTGTTCGGCGCATATTCCGCACCCTTTACAGTACTGGTAATCGATCGTTGGGGGAATAGTGCGGGATACGACCCCTTCGGGGCAATACAGCCAGCACATGAAACAGGCCGGTGCCTTTTTTCTGGCAGGCGTACATTTATCCATGTCAATAACCGGCCGCAGCACCCGCCATGAACCGGTATGGCCCCCATCGCCCGGACCGGGACGACTATATGAGAACTTACAGTTAGAATCCGGGTTTGTCATCTGCACACCTCCACACGTGTCCGTTCGTAAGCAAGCCTTGCCGCCAGGGCATTTTCTTCCGGCCTGATCTTCCGAAACTCATCCTCTATAATCGGGACCAATACATTCATATCCAAAAATCCGGCGGCTTTGGCAAATGCGCCGATGATTCCGGTATTTACAATGGCTTTTGGCAGCCCGGCCTCTGCGGCAATGGAATTGATATCCGCAACCGCAATCGTAATCCACGGAAAATCCAGGGTAGCCGGTTCAACGGAGGAGTTCAGGATCATACACCCGCCCGGCTTCAACCCCGCGGTCACATCCACTTCTTCAAGAAGCATATGATCCAGCACAACGACCATGCCCGGAGTCAGGCTCGGAGAAAGGTCATATATTTTCTGCCTGGATATTTTCAAAGAGGTCATTACCGGTGCCCCCCTGCGTTCGGTACCGAATGACGGCACCATCACGACGCCCGGGTAGCCGGATTCAAAGGCGGCTTTCGCAACGATTTTGGCTGCGGTAATCGCCCCCTGCCCTCCCCTTCCGTGCCATCTGATTTCTATCATGTCTTTTTTCATGTGTATCTCGCTCGCTGTCTTTTAAGGGCCTCGGAAGGCATTAATTCCACAAAAATTGGGCAGGATTTTTATTCGTCTTCAAGGCGCATTCAAAAAGTGCATGCTTGCTGCATGTGCTCTTTGATGCAACGCAGAAGACGGACAAAAAAACAAGCAAGGCTGTGGCAATTAATTCCTTCCGAGGCCCAAAGTAAAATAATAAATCAGCAATGGCCGTGCGCTATTTCAAAATTGAATTTACAAAATCACGGCCTATGGTTATAAATAAATATATTAACCGAATTTCATACATTAATCCGTCACGGATTGGCAAGGATTAAATTTTCATGCAATCCACTCATATTATTAAATAACTATCTGTTTTATCAGTATATAATAAGAACTGCGACACGGATCAGCTGTTCCCCAATTCCCCCTTGGTAAACGAACGAGGAAATCCTGATGAACGATCAACGGACTTACGATAATCTGGTCCGGCGGATCAGACAATTCGAGTCAAAGACAACCCGCCTCTGTCATCAAAACAAAAAACTGATGGAGCACCGGGATCAGCTTGAACAGTTAGCCGAAAAACGATCCGCCCAGTTAAACAGAGCCACCACGCTCCTTCTCAAAAAAAAATCTGACTTCCGGATGATGAAACAGCAGTTACAGGAAAATGAAAAAAAGCTGAACACCATATTCAATCAGACATTTCAATTTATCGGCCTTCTGACACCCGACGGTACGATCATAACCGCCAACCAGACGGCTCTGGATGCCATCGGCGTCCGCGAATCCGATATAAAAGGAAAACTTTTATGGGAAACCCCATGGTGGAGCCATTCTCCGGATCTTCAGATCCGGCTTCAGGATGCCATAACAAAAGCGGCCGCTGGTGAATTTATCCGTTTTGAATCGATTCATCCCACCGCGGACGGGCAATGGCATCATTTTGACTTTTCACTCAAACCCGTAAAAAACCCTGCCGGCGATATTGAATATCTGATACCGGAAGGCAGGGACATTACCGACCGGGTTCAGATGGAGATAGAGCTTCAACAGGCAAAAAAGGAGGCCGAGGTCGCAACCCGGGCAAAAAGCGCTTTTATAACCAATATGAGCCATGAAATCCGAACCCCCATGAATGGGGTCATTGCAGCTGCTGAACTGGCACAGAGCGAGGCCATTTCGCCGAAAGTAAAACATTATCTGAAAATCATTCATGCCTCGGCCAGCTCCCTGCTCGGAATTATCAATGACATTCTCGATTTTTCAAAAATCGAAGCCGGCAGACTGGCTCTGAGCATCAAACCGTTCCGGCTCGATGACATACTTGACCGGGTTACCAATACGTTTGTCAGCAAAGCGGCGGTAAAACAAATCGAATTTCTCACCGATATTGATCCGGAAATGCCAAAAGCTTTGATTGGAGATGCTCTCCGGCTTCAGCAGATTTTATACAATCTGGTCGGAAACGCCTTAAAATTTACTCCGAACAACGGTATGATCCTGATCAGTGTAACCGCATCGGAGCTGTCCGCCAACCGGATCCAATTATCATTTATTGTGAAAGATACCGGAATCGGTATATCTGAAAAGCATCAGCAAATGCTGTTTAAACCATTCACACAGGAGGATATTTCCACCACACGCAAATATGAGGGGGCCGGTCTCGGCCTGAGTATCAGCAGTCAAGTGGCCAGGCTGATGAATGGAGATATTCAGGTTCAAAGCCAGCCGGGAAAAGGCAGTACATTTTCATTTACCGCAGAATTTGATTTGCAGCCGGAGGTCGAATATCCGGTGATAACGGTACCTGATGAGATGGATGGCTTTAAGGTAATGGTCGTTGATGACTGCCCGGACAGCCGGGATATCATCCGAAAGTACCTCGAATTTTTCAGATTCCATGTGACAGCCGTGTCATCCGGAATTGACGCACTGGACATGCTCAAAGGCACCCAAAGTACGGAAGTCCCCTTTTCGCTGATCATGATAGATTTCAACATGCCGGATATGAACGGAATAGAGACATCGAAAAAAATCAGACAGGATTTACAGCTGGACATTCCAATTATACTCATGTCCGTATACGGTATTGAAAATGAAAAAATGGATACCGTAAAAACGGGGATCAACGGTTTTCTGATGAAACCGATGTCACCCGCCGCCGTGTTTAACGCAATCATGGATGCATTCGGAAAACAGGTATTCCGATATCCGGTCCGACAGACATCCGTTAAGAGCCGCTCCGCTCTGAATCAACACAGACTGAAAGGATTGCGTGTATTACTTGTTGAAGACGACGAAACCAGTCGGGAAATTGCAAAGGTCCTGCTTGAAACCGCTCGTGTTACGGTACACATTGCGAAAAACGGTACTGAAGCCTTAAATGCCTTGAAACAACATGATTTCGATGCCGTATTTATGGACATTCAGCTGCCGGATATGGACGGGTACGAGGCTACCCTCACGATTCGTAACAATCCGGAATTAAAAAATCTTCCGATCATCGCCATGACGGCTGACACCACAAAAGACATTGAAAAACAATGCCTTGAAGCGGGAATGGACGCATACATTTCCAAACCCATCCGTCAGGACAGGCTGTATCAGATTCTCTGGAAAGCCATCGAACGATATAAGGCCGTTGAGCCTCCCGCAGAGGCGGACAAGCCTGCCCTTGAATTTGAGCACCCGGATGAAAAGAAACAGCGCTCTGTAGATATTTTACCCGCAACACTGCCCGGAATTGATATCCAAAGCGCTTTGTCCGCCTTGAATATTGCCCCGGATATATTCAGACGAATCCTGACCGGATTTCATCAGAGCAATCTGCAAACCGGAGAAAGAATAAAAGACTGTGTTGAAAAAAACGACTGGAAGCAGCTTCATCTGATCGCCCACAGTCTCAAAGGAAGTGCCGCCAATATTTGCGCCGAACCCCTGCGCGCTGCCGCATACGATCTTGAGAGCGCCACCGTAAACGACACTGAAGCACCGGATGCCAGCCTGATTGACCCGCTGATACAGAAGCTGAATCAGGTTCTGTCGTCTTTGCAGACACTGACCGAGAGCCCGGTTGAAAAGATTGAACCGGACGAGAGCAACGATGTCAAGCCCGAACTGCAATTGTTGACCGACGCCCTGATTCATTATGATCCAATCGGTGTCTACCGCCATTTAAAATCGGTCAGCCCGTTTTTTGACCCACCGAACCGGCAGGCTCTCGAAAGACATATTCATGATTATGAGTACGATGAAGCGCTCGAATTGCTTAAAAAAATAAGTTAAGGGGGACGGAGGGCAGAGGGCAGAGTAAGCAGTAGGGAGTAGGCAGAAATACAGACCACTTTCCCCTTTATCCCTGTACCCTAAACCTTATACTCTTTTACCCGCCCCCTATCTTTCTCTCCCTACTCCCTACTCCCTACTCCCTACTCCCTACTATCCCTTCCCCTCATACAGTCCCTTAACATATTGCCCAATCGAGTCATCCCACAGAAATCGGCAATCCGATGCCTGGCGGCATATTTTCTTCCATTTATCCGGGGCATTCAGTTTTATTTCAGCTGCTTCCCTGCCTGTCCTGATAAAATCATCCACCATCTCGATGACAGTGTTCCCATTGAAAACAAACCCATTGTATCCGTGTTGAACCGTATCTTTTAACCCCCCCACATTATGGACGAGGCAGGGCTGGCCGTCACGCATGGCCAGCATCTGGCTGATTCCGCAGGGTTCAAAACTGCTGGGCATAACAAAAAGATCCCCGTTTGCGTATAACGCCTGTGCGCAATCCTCCGAATACCCGTTTAAAAACACAAAATGACGGTACCGGGAACTCATCTGTGTCAAAAACCATTCATATTCCGGGTCACCGGCGCCAAGAAACAGATAGACGCCATGGCCTTCGATATCTCTCAGGAGTTGGTCCAGACCGGACATCTGACCCGTCATCTGAACAGATCCGGGCGCTTTCATCAAATACAGTTTCTGTTCAACGACCCGGCTGACCGTTGTCATCACCATATCCGGCTTTTGGGATAATCGCTCAAGCTGTTTGAGCCGTTCACAGGCAATAAAATGGGCTGCCGGAACCGTATGGCTTTTCCCGCACCATTGAATAACAGCGTTGGACAGCAATTTCAGCAGCGCCTGCCACTTCATCCTGGCAGGCTGGTGCGATTCCGGATAAGCACAGCCATTGAGAATACCAGACAGGCGGTGCTTGTCCCTGGCTTGCACCAGATCGGCTTCAAGTCCTTCCCCACCGTAAAACATGGGCTGCCTGCTGGGATGAAGAATTTCATCGGCATAGGCAGGAGAAACCGTGTGCACTGCATCCGCTAATCGAATAGCCGACGCCATTGGATTCACGCAATTCCGCCACCGGGGGTCGGAAAGAAGATCCGGATTGTAACCGAGCCCTGGATACCATGCTTCCAGCGATGAATCACTGTTGCGAAACGGGCGAATTCCCTGGAGAGCCAGGTTATGAATGCTGAAAACACTTCGAATCTGTTGAAGCCCTTTCATCTCCGGATGAAATGCCCTCAGGATAAGGAAAAAACCCATGTGCCAGTCATGCAGATGAATGCAGTCCAAACGGCCAAACACGCCATCTGTAACCGCTTTTGCGATTGCCATGCAGAAAAGCGCAAATTTCGTCGCATCCGATGCAAAGGGACGATCCGGCGGGTCAAAAGAATAAAACGAATGATCCCCCCGATTGTCTTGGGAAGCAAAAACGGGATGTTCAATAACCGAAAGGCGAATGTGGGAATGGTGGTTTTTCCCTTGAACCTCATACAGATCCGCTTCATGAAACCGACCGGAGAACATGAACCCGACGGTCCCGGTTTGCCTGGAATCGTTGATCCGATGCAAAAAGCCATATGAAGGCGTCACCACATGCACCATATGGCCACGTGCTGCAAGGGCCGGCGGAACATCCCTGATCACATCGCCCAGGCCACCGACCTTGCCGCCTTTGATACCGTCATTTTCCGATGCCATTATCAAAATATTCATGAAAGGTTCCTTTTAAAATAATCGTTGCCCTGGTCAGGAGAAAGGTTTTTCTTGAAAAGATATCGCAGGCTTTATATGATGATTATGTAAAATTACCTGACAACTGAACGTTTCTCGTCTCGGCATAATATCACGGCAACAGCAAGTCTTCACGTATCTTAGTAACATTCTTCATCAATCGTAATCATGAAAGGAGAGGACCATGGCCAATCCGTTTGGTGTGCTGGATTGTGCTCTGCTCGCCATCGCAACAGGTGAAAAAGCCCACACCCTGAGAGAATTACAGGACCGTTTGACAGCCAATGACGATTTCGGAATCATGTATTATCATTTCTGGGACACACTGCTGCGTCCGCGTTTTGTCGATCGGGAGTATCAGAATGATTTTGCTGCCTGGGCCTGGAATGATCTCCATGACCATCGCCTGGCCGAAAGGCTGGCCATACTGAACCCGACGGACTTTAGCCGCATGGATGATCTGCGCCGGAAAGTCATAGATGTCATCGAGGATCGAATGGATGAGGAAGACTTCAATCCCTGGATTCATGTGGATCATCCGTTTTTTCTGCTCCGTTCTCAAATCATCGTATTTGATACGTGTATTCGTATCAGCAATCCGGAAAAATTGCCCGAAACCGTCAGCAAAATGTCTTCCAGCAGTATTTTCTACCATTTTATTGACTCCCGCCGGAGAACCGTTTCAGGAGAAAATGATTTTTCAGAATGGTTGAGAGGAATCGATGGCCAATTTACAACCCTTGCCGATGATATCGCTGCTATTGATCCATATTTTAACAGCCTGACGGAATTACGCAACCAGCTTGTCACTATTTTATATGCCTATTTTAACAAAAGGGAGGCATGATGGCCAGTAAACTTGACAACTATGCAATGGTCGCCGGCACTGACGTTATCAATCATCTGAGGCAGGTGGCTGAATCGCTCAAAGGCATCAAGGTGGTCCATGTCAATTCCACCAAAGAAGGCGGGGGCGTGGCTGAGATACTGCATAATCTGATTCCCCTGAAGCAGGAACTCGGCTTGAATGCGATCTGGCACGTCATCACCGGTGAATCGGATTTTTACCAGTGCACCAAAAAAATGCACAATGGACTTCAGGGAACCCGTGAGGACATATCGCAATCGCTGCTAACCGCCTACGAGCATACGAATCAAACCAATTTTGAAAAACTCCGAAATGATCTGGAGGATGCCGATATCGTAGTTATCCATGATCCGCAACCCGCACCGCTGCTCAACCTGTGCAGCAACCGGAAAGGCAAATGGATATGGCGGTGTCATATCGATGCCAGCCGCCCTCACCGCCCCGTCTGGAAATATTTAAGACAGTACATATTAGGATATGACGCGAGCATCTGGTCCCTGCCCGATTTTGCCCGTCCCATGCCCCATCCGTTATACATCATACCGCCGAGCATCGATCCGTTAAGTGATAAAAACGCCGAGTTATGTCCCGAAGAAATCGATACAGTCTGCACCACATACGGATTGGACAGAGAACGGCCCATACTCGTTCAGGTCTCCAGATTTGATCGTTTCAAGGACCCGGTCGGCGTCATCCGTTCCTATCGGCTGGCCAAAGAGTTCAATCCGCGTCTGCAGCTGGTGCTGGCCGGCGGAGGCGCTTCGGATGACCCCGAAGGCGAAGAAGTCCTGTCCGAGGTCAAAAGCATTGCTCAGGATGATCCGGATATTCACGTGCTGCTGCTTCCGTCCGATGCCCATCGCACCATCAACGCCCTCCAGCGCATCGCCGATATATCGCTTCAAAAATCGCTCAAAGAAGGATTCGGACTGACCGTTACCGAAGCCATGTGGAAAGGCAAACCGGTTATCGGAGGGAATACCGGCGGTATTCGCCGGCAGGTGATCGACAATCATACCGGATTTCTGGTCAATACGCCGGAAGGGGCTGCACTTCGCATCCGTTATCTGCTCAACAACCGGGAGAAACTGGATGAAATGGGCGCCAAAGCCAGAACCTACGTCAGAGAAAATTTTCTCCTGACACGTCATCTTCGCGAATACCTGTCTTTAATGCTGGCAGTCATTCGTGGTACCCGGGATCGGATTGAATTGTTTTGTAAAATGGACCGGTAAAAAAACAGGATGAAAGGTATAGGGTATAGGGTATAAGGTGCAGGGTATAAGGTGCAGGGAATCGACTCTGGTCGATGGGGTTTATGGATGAATACAAAACTGGGCGCCACCTTTCTGGGACTGAACCGATGCCGGTTTATCGTGTGGGCACCTTTTGCCCGGCAGGTGAATGTCCATATCGTGTATCCTGAAAACCGGAGCGAGGCGTTAAAAAAAAATGCCGATGGCTACCATTCTGGTATTATCGATGGCACAGGTCCCGGAACCCGGTACTTTTATCAACTGGATGACGGGGGGCCGTGGCCCGATCCTGCATCTCGATACCAGCCCGAAGGCGTGCATGGCCCTTCGGAAATCATACCCTCCGTATTTTCATGGAATGACAGCCACTGGTCCGGCATCTGTCTGAGCCGGTACATTTTGTATGAGCTGCATGTCGGCACCTTTACCCCGGAAGGGACATTCGGAGCCGTTATCCCCTGGCTGGACACACTCAAAGATCTGGGAATTACCGCCATCGAACTGATGCCGGTTGCCCAGTTTCCGGGGGATCGAAACTGGGGGTATGATCCGGCCTATCCGTTTGCGATTCAGCATTCCTACGGGGGTCCGACCGGATTAAAAAATCTGGTCAACGCCTGTCATCGCAAAGGACTGGCCGTTGTTCTGGATGTCGTCTACAATCATCTCGGGCCCGAGGGGAATTATTTCAGCAAGTTTGGCCCTTATTTCACCGATGTATATTCAACCCCGTGGGGACCGGCCATGAACTTCGATGACCGGGGAAATGACCATGTCCGCCGGTTTTTTATTGAAAATGCGATCTACTGGATTCACGACTGTCATATTGACGCACTGAGAATCGATGCGGTTCATGCCATCATGGATTTTTCCGCCCGTCCGTTTCTCCTGGAGCTGTCGGAAACCGTCCACCGCCTGTCAGAAAGCCTGAACCGGCGCGTCTACACGATTGCGGAAAGCGATCTCAACGATACAAAAATAGTACGCCCGGAATATCTTGGAGGCTATGATCTGGATGCCCAGTGGAATGAAGATTTCCACCACAGCGTCCACAGCCTGGTAACCGGAGAAAAAACCGGCTACTTTCAGGATTTCGGAACATTGGATCACCTGGCCAAAGCCTGTCGGGAAGGATTTGTTTATTCCGGACAATATTCGTTCTATCGAAATCGCAGACACGGAAATTCCTCACGGCAACTGACCGCTGACCGCCTGATCGTATTTATACAGAATCATGATCAGGTGGGTAACCGGATGATGGGTGAGCGCTTATCCGCTCAGGTTTCATTTGAAGTCCTGAAACTGTCAGCGGCCCTGGCCCTGCTGTCCCCGTTTATTCCCCTGCTGTTCATGGGTGAGGAATACGGGGAGCCGGCTCCCTTTCAGTACTTTATCAGCCATTCTGATCCCGCATTGATTGAAGCTGTCCGCAAGGGACGCGAAAAGGAGTTTGCCGCTTTTCAATGGCAGGGGGTTCCTCCGGACCCTCAGGATATCTCCACCTTTTTACAGTGCAAACTCAATCATGGCCTTCGACACCAAGGCCATCACCGGGTATTGTTTGAGTTTTACCGCTATCTGATACACCTGCGGAAAACAATCCCTGCTCTGGCCTGTCTGAATAAAGATCAGATGACGGTAACCGCAAATGAAAACCGGCACACACTGACGGTTCATCGCTGGAATGGTTCCAGCCATGCCCTGCTGCTGTATCATTTTAACAGTGAACCGGCCGAATTCGAAATAAGAGGGATTCCGGGCCAATGGGATAAACGGCTGGATTCGACAGAGCTGCAATGGAATGGTCCCGGAAGCACAATTCCACCTCAAATCCTGTCAGAAGGACTGATAACGCTAACTTCAGCACCGCATGCGGTGCTTCTGTTTACCCTGGATAACGAACTGGCCAATCAGATTCACACGGGGGAAATTCAAACGGGCGAGACTCAAACAGAGGAGAGATAGACAGATGAACAAATATATCTGTATTCACGGACATTTTTACCAGCCGCCCCGTGAAAATCCATGGCTGGAAGCCGTAGAACTCCAGGACTCGGCATATCCATACCATGACTGGAATCACCGGATTACGGCTGAATGTTATGCAACCAACGCCACCTCCCGGATTTTAAACCAGAAAAATCAGATTCTGAAAATCGTGAATAACTATTCCAGAATCAGCTTTAATTTCGGACCCACATTGCTGACCTGGCTGGAACATGAAGCACCGGACGTCTATAATGCCATTTTAACAGCGGATGTTGAAAGCCGGCAATTTTTTTCAGGGCACGGTTCCGCGCTGGCTCAACCGTATAACCATATGATTCTTCCTCTGGCCAATCCCGCGGATAAATATACCCAGATATACTGGGGAATCCAGGATTTCACCCACCGGTTCAACCGGAAACCCGAGGGAATGTGGCTGCCGGAGACAGCGGTTGATCTCGAATCCCTGGATATGATGGTCGAACTGGGTATCCGGTTTACGATCCTCGCCCCGCATCAGGCTGCCCGGATAAAACCCTCGGATAAAGGCATCTGGTCAGATGCAGCACCTGACACGATCGATACCACCATGGCCTATAACGCCCGGCTGCCATCCGGCAAAACCATATCCATCTTTTTTTACGACGCGGAAATATCGCATGCCGTCGCATACAAGGGACTGATGCAGAATGGGAAAAAGTTTGCCGAAATGCTCCTGAACGGCTTTTCGGACGAGACCAGCTCCGGGCTGGTCCATATCGCCACAGACGGAGAAACCTATGGCCATCATTATCAGGGTGGCGACAAAGGACTTGCCTTTGCGCTGAACTTCATCGAATCCCAGACATCGGTATCGTTAACCAATTATGGCGAATTTCTGGAAAAGCACCCACCGGCTTATGACGTTCAACTGGTGGAAAATTCCTCCTGGAGCTGTCCTCACGGAATTGAGCGATGGAAAAGCAACTGCGGATGCTGTACCGGAGGACATCCGGACTGGAACCAGTCATGGCGTGCGCCGCTTCGGGCATCCCTGAACTGGCTCCGGGATCAACTGTCACCCCCATATATGGAAAAGGCGCAACAACTTCTGAAAAATCCGGTTACCGCACGCAATGATTATATCCAGATCCTGCTGAACCGGTCCCTGAACCGGTCCCCCCGGTCCAATGATACGATCGAAGCGTTTCTTTCCAGTCATGCGGTAAGAAAACTGGAGCCTCCCGAAATAAACACGGTGTTGAAGCTCATGGAACTTCAGAGAAATGCCATGCTGATGTTCACCAGCTGCGGCTGGTTCTTCGATGAAATCTCCGGTATCGAAACCGTACAAATCATTCAATACGCCGGACGGGCCATCCAGATTTACAAAGAGTTGTTTGGAAATTCCATAGAAACAAACTTTCTGACAAAATTGGAAGAAGCAATGAGCAATTTTCCTGAACATGGAAATGGTCGACTCATATACGAAAAATTTATCATACCGTCTATGGTGGATTTAAAAAAAGTGGGAGCCCATTATGCCATGAGTTCGATATTCGAGCAATATGCCGATCAGGCATCCATCTTTTGCTACACCGCAGACAGGGAAGATTACCAGATCCATACGATTGGCAGATCAAAGCTGCTGACAGGACGAATTCGTATCACATCGGAAATTATAAACGAATCTGTCCGGCTGTGTTTTGCCGTGCTTCATCTGGGCAAACATACCCTTACCTGCGGTTCCCATGAATTTCAATCCGATGAAAATTACGAGTCAATGAAGGAAACCATCTCTCAGGCCTTTTCCGAAGCGGATTTTCCAAAAACGCTTCAGTTAATGAATAACTATTTCGGCACATCCATCTATTCGCTTCAAACTATATTCCACGATGAACAACGTAAAATTCTGGATCAAATCATGCAGCCGGCCTTAGATGAAGCACAAAATGCCTTCCAGCAGATATACGAAAGCAATGCCGCCATGCTGCGATTTCTGAAAAATATAAATATACCTATTCCGGACAGTCTGTACAAATCAGCAGAATTTTATCTGAATTTTCACCTTCTAAAAGCATTTCAAAATGAAAATTTTGAGGAATATCAGATAAAAAGTCACCTGGATGAAGCCGGAATGATCGGCGTTCCCCTGGATTCGCTGACACTTGAATATGCATTGCGGCAATCGCTTGAACTGATTGCCGATTCATTTTCTAAGCAGCCCTTAGATTTTTCGGCCCTTGAAAAACAGGAATCCGCAGTCAATCTCCTGAAGATACTTCCATTTAACGTGAATCTGAGAAAAATTCAAAACATGTTCAATACCATCATGACCGATACCTATCCGGAAATGAAGAACAAGGCTCAACAAAAAGATGAAGCCGCTGGCCGGTGGGTTGAGCATTTTATCGCCGTGGGCAGGAATCTGTCATTTTATATCGAAGAATGAGGACGGAGGGCAGAGGTCAGATGGCAGACGACTGCGGACTCACGACTCATGACTGCGGATTAATACGATGAGAATTCCGATTGCCACTTACAGGCTTCAGTTCAACGAGCAGTTTGATTTTAATTCGGCGGCCGGTGTCATTTCCTATTTGTCGGATCTGAATATGACAGATATTTACGCGTCTCCCATTTTCAAGTCCAGAAAGGGATCGCAGCATGGCTACGATATCATTGATCCAAATCAGATCAATCCTGAACTGGGTTCTGCTGAAACATTCGAACGACTGGCAGATGAAATCAACCTCAATCAAATGGGATGGGTTCAGGATATCGTTCCGAACCATACCGCCTTTGATCCGGATAACGCCCTGCTCATGGATGTTCTGGAAAACGGCATGGCTTCAGACTATGCCGGTTTTTTTGATATCCTGTGGAACCATCCCTGCCGGGATCTGAATCAGAAAGTGCTGGCGCCATTTGCCGGCGGGCATTTTGGTGATGAACTTGAAAAAGGGCTGATTCGGCTGATTTATGGTCCAAACGGATTTTCAGTCCATTATCATAAATTCATATTCCCTGTATCCATAGAATCTTATGGAATGATACTTAAACCGATACGTGAAGCATGCAAAAGCCGGATCCCTGCGGACCATCCGGACATGATCCGGCTGCGAAACGCTTCGGTTCATATCGCATCCTTATCGTTGTCCCCGTTTATAAAACTGCGCAGACGACAGTGCCACTATATAAAAAAAACGTTATGGAATATATACAACCGCAATCCGGTTATCCGCAGCATCATTGACACCGGTGTCGATCGCTTTAACGGCAGTCAGGATTCACCGGAAAGTTATTCCGGGCTTGATGAGCTTCTGGGATCTCAGCGGTTTCGTCTGTCTTACTGGAAAACAGCTGCGGATGAAATCAACTATCGCCGATTTTTCAGCATCAATGAATTGATCTGCTGGAGAACAGAGAAGGAGGAAGTATTCAACCATGTTCACAAACTGGTTCTTCAGCTGATCGAATCCGGGAGGATATCCGGATTAAGAATTGACCATATTGACGGGCTTTATGATCCGGAGGCATACCTGAAGCACCTTGCTGAACGTGTCGGGGACAGGTTCATCGTGGTCGAAAAAATTCTCGGCGCCACCGAGAAGCTTCCTTTGTCATGGCCTGTCCAGGGCACTACCGGCTATGACTTTTTGGGCCACGTGAATTCGATCTTCTGCCGGACCGATACCGCTCCGGAATTTACCCGTATATATCAGGAATTTACAGGAAACATCACCCCATGGCCGGACCTCGTCCATCAATCAAAAAAACGGTTCATGGAAGAAGAAATGGCGGGTGATCTGAATAATATATCCTTCCTGCTCAAAAATATCGCGGCTGGTTACCGCCACGGCAAAGATTTCACGTTCCACCGGTTAAGATCCGCTCTGAGAGAATTGCTGACCTGCTTTCCGGTATACAGAACCTTCATATCCGCCCGGGGCTGCAGCCCGATCGATCGTGACCATCTTCAATCTGCTGCTGCCACAGCCATTGAAAACCGGCCGGGACTCAGGCGTGAACTTGAATTTATCTTGGCCATGATGGTATCGGGGTTAAAAGGGTTTCATGACCCAACGGAAAAATGCCTTACATTTGTCATGAAATTCCAGCAGATGATGGCTCCCGTGATGGCCAAAGGGCTTGAAGATACGGCCTTTTATCAGTACAACCGCCTGCTGTCGCTCAACGATGTGGGTACCGCCCCTGCCCGGTTCGGCAGCAATCCGGATTTATTTCATGATGCTATGCGGCATCGGGCGGATCAATGGCCCCATTGCCTGAACGCCACCGCTACACATGATACCAAACGGGGTGAAGATGTCCGGTCCCGGCTCAACGTCCTGTCGGAAATCCCGCACGAGTGGGAAAGTACGCTCAAAATCTGGTCCGGACTGAACAGGGATAAAAAAATCATAAAAAACGGGGTTCCGGCACCGGACCCCAATGAGGAATACTACCTTTATCAGACCCTGATCGGCTCCTTTCCGTTTGACGGAAGCCACCCGTCCACCTTCGCTCATCGGATCAAAGCGCATATGGTGAAATCGCTCAGAGAGGCGAAGGTGCACTCTTCATGGTTTGATCCGGATTTATCTTATGAATCAGCCTGCACGGAGTTTATCGACAGGCTTCTGACGGATAGGCCCGGCAACGGATTTATGAAACATTTTCATCCGTTTTTCAGGAAGGTGGCCGGTTACGGCATATGGAATTCACTTTCACAGGTATTGATCAAAATTACAGCGCCGGGCATCCCGGATTTTTATCAGGGTACGGAACTGTGGGACCTGAACCTGACCGATCCGGACAACCGAAAACCCGTTGATTTTAAGGCTCGGAAAGCCTGCCTGCGGGCGATCCGGGAAAAAGAACGCACCGATATCGCCTCTTTGCTGACCGACCTGCTGACATCCAGAGAAAACGGAGAGATCAAATGCTTTCTGACAGTAAAAGCCCTTGAGGCCCGCAGAAAGCACCATACCACATTTCAGAGCCGCAGTTACATGCCGTTGTATGCATCCGGCACACTGAAAGATCATATCATCGCCTACATCCGTGTCTGGGAAGATCAGTGGTGCATGACCATCGCCCCCAGATTTTTCACTTCCCTGATAAAAGAGGCCCAGCATCCGCTTGGCCGAAAGGTCTGGCACGATACGCAGATCATGCTGCCCCCGGAAGCGCCATCCCGGTGGATCAATGTATTGACTGGCGAGCCGGTTCGCCTCCATGAGCGGTTTTTTATCGGCGATATTCTGGACCGGTTTCCGGTGGCGATGATGGCAGGGGAAAGGGAATAGGACTGAGTGCTGAGTTAAAAGCGTAGAAAAGCTCGGAGGGTTAAGGGCACAGAAGTCAGAGGGCAGAAGACTCTCAACTCTCAACTCACGACTGTTGAGACTCACGACTTTAGTGACTCACGACTTTATCTTTTGACTCACGACTGTTGAGACTCACGACGCATCTGACTGACAAGGACAGTGAATGACAAAAAGATCCAGCGGCATTCTTCTGCATATTACGTCTCTGCCTTCTGACTTTGGAATCGGGGATCTGGGGCCGGGAGCCTATGGGTTTGCCGATTTTCTGGCTCAAACGCGCCAGAGCGTCTGGCAGCTCCTGCCGCTGAATCCCGTTGAGGTTGTTCATGGCTGCTCGCCGTATTACAGCACGTCAGCCTTCGCGGGCAATGAGCTGCTCATCAGCCCGGAGTTTCTGGTCAGAGACGGACTGCTCAAACAATCAGAGCTTGATTCCCGTCCGCAATTTCCAAAGGACCGGGTTGATTTCAAAAAGACGGTCTCGTTTAAGAAACACCTTCTTGAACTGGCTTACGAACGGTTTAAAACCCTGGAAAGCCATGCGGATTTTGACCGCTTCTGCCGATATCATGCCGGCTGGCTGGATGATTTTTCGCTGTTTACTGTTCTGCGATCTCATTTCCGGGGTAAAATATGGGCTGAGTGGCCGGCTCCGCTTCGTGACCGACTTCCCGGCTCTCTTGAGGTAGCCGCAATCAAACTGGCGGACGCTTTAAACAGGGAAAAATTTTTCCAGTATATGTTTCATCTGCAATGGACCCGTCTGAAACGATACTGCAACCTCAAACGCATTCAACTGCTGGGAGATATCCCCATTTACATGCCATATGACAGTGCGGATCTGTGGATTCATCCGGACATATTCAAGCTGGACGAACACAAAAAGCCGATAGCCGTATCCGGCGTGCCGCCGGATTATTTCAGCCGGACCGGTCAGCTGTGGGGCCATCCGGTTTATAACTGGACGGCACTGATACAACTCGGGTACAGCTGGTGGATTCACCGGATACGTCACAATCTGGCATTATATGATCGGATCAGGATTGATCATTTCCGCGGATTCTGCGCCTGCTGGGAAGTCCCCGCCAGTGAATTAACGGCCCAAAACGGGAAATGGGTTGACACGCCGGGAATTGATTTTTTCAATCAGCTGATCCGAATCTTTCCCTGTCTGCCCGTGATTGCCGAAGATCTGGGGACCATCACCGCTGATGTCCGGGAACTCATGCATCAGTTTGGATTCCCGGGCATGAAAATTCTCGAATTTGCATTTGGAGATGATTTTCCTGCCAGTGCTTATATGCCGCACAACCTTCCGAAGCACTGCGTAGTCTATACAGGAACCCATGACAACGATACCGTCAGGGGCTGGTTTGAAGATCCGGAAAACAGCCTCCAGCGGCTGAACCTGTATCGCTACCTCGGAAGAAAAGTGCCTGTAGAGGAAATTCACCGTGAAATGATCCGGATGGCCATGATGTCGACTGCTGACCTGTCAATTATCCCCATGCAGGATATTCTGGGAATGGGAACCCATGCCCGAATGAATCAACCCGCACGGAAAACCGGCAACTGGCAATGGCGCCTTTGCTCCGATCAGATTACCCCGGAGACCATCGATATGCTGCTTGAAATGACTCATATCTATGAACGGGTGTAGATCAGTTGTGGGTTGTGAGTCGTGAGTCAACATGCATGATACGTATCATCTGTCTTCTGTCATCTGAAAGCACCTTTAAATAAGGAATAATCATATGAATCCGGCAAATGATCATTCTCTGCTGAAAGATACCATAGAGCTGGCCGAATCCTGGCAGAAACGGGCCAATGAATTGATTACGCCTTTTGAAAAAAGATACCAGAAACAGCTCAGCAGGCTCCTGTCACATCCGGCAGACAAGGTCACATTAACCCGTCTCATCGATCAGAGCTTTCGCAGCAAAAACGCGAAACGAACGGCCCGCAATCTTCATCACCTGTTTAGCCGCTATGGAATCCCCGATTTTTTCTATCCGGTTGAAAAAATTCTTCTGTATCTGTTTCTGGCCTTTGGCAGACATCTTCCGAAAATTGTGATTCCCGTAATAATCGACAAAATGAGGCAATACAGCAGCCGGATGATTGTTCCCGGAGAAAGTGACTTTTTTCATGCACATCTCAGGAAGCGAAAACGCCAGGGACTTAAGATGAACATCAATCATCTGGGTGAGGCGGTATTGGGAGAAGACGAAGCGTTCCGAAGGATTCAAGACTATATCCACGATCTGAAGGACCCTGATATTGAAACCGTATCCGTTAAAATTTCTACCATATACTCTCAGATTCATTCCCTGGCGTTTAACCATGCCGTCGAGATTCTCTGCCGCCGGTTATCCCTCCTGTATCAGACCGCATCCGAGCATGTGTTTACGCCCAAAGACGGCAATCCAGTTTCCAAATTTGTCTATCTGGATATGGAGGAATTCCGGGATCTGAGCATTACCACCGCCGCGTTTATGCGAACCCTGGACCAGAAAGAGTTTTTAACCTGCAACGCCGGCATCGTGCTCCAGGCCTACCTGCCGGATTCTTTCAATTTTATGAAACAGCTGACCCAATGGGCCATGAAGCGTAGCGAACGGGGCGGATCACCCATTCGAATCCGGATCGTCAAGGGAGCCAATCTGGCAATGGAACAGGTTGAATCCTCATTGCATAACTGGCCCCTGGCTACTTACGACAACAAACAGGATGTGGATGCCAATTACAAACGGATGGTTCAATTTGGTATGCAGCCGGACCATATCCAGAGCGTTCATTTGGGTATTGCCTCCCACAACCTGTTTGATCTGGCCTATGCCTGGCAACTGGCCCGCCGGTATGACGTAACGCCCTATATGAATTTCGAAATGCTCGAAGGCATGGCCGACCATGTCAGAAGAGCCATTTCGGAACAAACCGGCGAGGTGCTTTTATATGC
The DNA here is from genome assembly GCA_028704555.1 of Desulfobacterales bacterium. Classification (NCBI taxonomy): domain Bacteria; kingdom Pseudomonadati; phylum Thermodesulfobacteriota; class Desulfobacteria; order Desulfobacterales; species Desulfobacterales bacterium. Next base: position 10,321 of record JAQWFD010000007.1, on the reverse strand, counting down.
ACCGGTTGCCGGCCGGGAGGAATTTATCAACGCCATTGCATATCTGATCCGACGTCTGGATGAAAATACCGGGCCGGAGAACTTTCTCCGGTATTCACCGGATTTACAACCGGACTCGTGCCAATGGCGGCTTCTTAAAGACCAGTTTTTAACTGCCTGCGCCCATACGGTAAACGTTTCGGAGCAGTCCCATCGGATTCAGGACCGGAACAGCGAAATTTTTCCGGAGCGTTTAACGTCATTTCACTCAGGAGAATTTACCAATGAACCTGACACGGACTGGTCCCTGGCAAACAACCGGAACTGGGCGGAACAAATCCGTAAAAAATGGAAAAAATCCGATAAGGATGATCCCGTCCAGATCCCGCTGGTCATCGGGGAAAAAGAGATTTACCAAAACCGGACAACCCGGGACTGCATAGACCCGTCCCAGCTTCCGGAGCAAATCTGTATCGCTACCTGGCGTCTGGCAACTGAGGAAGATATCGATCAGGCGGTTGACATCGCAAAAACCGACCTGGACGGCTGGAGAAAGCTGCCCCTGAAACTACGGCACCAGATATTGTCCGATGTGGCCATGACGCTTCGAAAATCCCGGGCGGATCTGATCGGAGCCGCGGCCGCCAATACGGCAAAACTCCTGACCGAGTCTGATCCGGAAGTCTCTGAAGCAATTGATTTCACGGAATACTATCCGCTTTCCGCAAGGGAGTTTACAAAAATCCCCACAATCACATCCTCCGGCAGGGGCGTATGCGTTGTTATTTCCCCATGGAATTTTCCGATTGCCATCCCCTGCGGCGGGATTGTTGCCGCTCTGAGCGCGGGAAATACCGTCATTTTCAAACCTTCATCCGATGCGGTCCTGGTCGGCTGGATTCTGTGTCAGGCCTTCTGGAAAGCAGGGATATCCCGCAACGTTCTTCAGTTTCTGCCATGCAGCGGTTCACAAACCGGCAATCATCTCACTGGCCATCCGGGTGTGGATGCGGTGATTTTGACCGGTGGAACCGAAACGGCCATGCGCATGCTTGAACACCATCCCGGCATGGTTCTGTCCGCCGAAACCGGAGGGAAAAATGCTACGATTGTCACGGCATGTTCAGACCGGGACCAGGCGATCCGCCATGTGATCAATTCCGCTTTTGGCAACACCGGTCAGAAATGCTCAGCCACATCGCTTCTGATTCTCGAAAAGGAGGTGTATGAAGACGAGCATTTCAAAGCCCAGCTCATCGATGCTGCCAAAAGCGTTCCAGCCGGCTCTGCCTGGGAATTTGAAAGCCGGATGGGGCCGTTGATCCGGCCCCCGGCAGGTGCTCTGGAACGCGCATTGACGAGACTGGAACCGCAGGAAACCTGGGCGCTGAAACCGGAAATGGCGGAAGACAACCCCCACCTGTGGACACCCGGGATAAAATGGGATGTGCAGCCGGGTTCGTATACCCATATGACCGAATTTTTCGGTCCCCTTCTGGGTGTCATGCGGGCGGATGATCTGGAACACGCCATCCGGCTGGTCAATATGACCGGATACGGACTGACCTCCGGCCTCGAAAGTCTGGATTTTCGGGAACAGGATGTGTGGAAAGCATCGATTAAAGCCGGCAATCTGTATATCAACCGGGGAACAACCGGCGCCATAACCTTGCGGCAGCCATTTGGCGGAATGGGAAAATCGGCCATCGGTCCGGCCATCAAAACCGGTTCTCCCAATTATGTATCCGCGTTCATGACATTTGAAGACACTGCAATGCCGCAAACCCATGCCATCTTAAAGGATCATCCGCTGCTGCAGATAGCGCTCCGGTGGCAGCAGAAACTGAACTGGGGTCAACTCGAAAAATTCGAAACAGATCTTCGAAAAACCATCCGTGCCATCAAAAGCTATCTGTATCATGCCGGGCAGGAATTTGATCGGGAGAAAGACTATTTTCATCTGAGAGGTCAGGACAACCTTTTCCGGTATCTTCCTTTGGGCACCATCGTGATCAGAGTCCATGGTCAGGATACCGTATTTGACACCCTGGCCAGAATCGCCGCAGTCAGGATTGCCGGGAGCATCCCCATTCTCAGCATACCGAAAGATCTGAACGCAGGGATAACCGAATTTCTCGATACCGTTGAAGGACGCCATTTTTCAGAGAATATGCCGGTTCGGCGTCAATCGGATCAGCAGCTCATCGCCACGATGTCCATTGCCGACCGTTTCCGATATGCAGCTCCCGACCGCGTGCCGGAGCCGGTTCTTAAAGCCGCCGCCCTGGCGGGATTTTACATTGCCAGCGCGCCGGTTCTGATGGAAGGCCGGATCGAACTGCTTCATTATTATCTGAATCAGAGCGTGTGCGTCGATTATCACCGATACGGCAACCTGGGTGAACGGGCACAGTAGAAGAGGCTTCCAGCCTTTTTAAAAAGAGCCGGAAAATGGCGCTTCTACTCCATACTGCGGGCCTCAAATAAATCAAACAGTCTTACTTGTCTATCCGCATCCCCACATTTGTCATCATCAAAACAGCCGATTCTCAACAAGAAAGAATCGGCTGTTTTTTTAAGACCGAAGCGTCAAATTTGATTTGATTCCCGTTTTAACAGGGGTTAATCGATCATATTTACCGGCGTGCCGTTCAGCCATTGCGTCACATTATTAACCGCCAGCGTCGCCCGTCTGTCAAAGGCCTCCCATGTCGCAAACGCCACATGAGGCGCAAACACCGCTTTTTTCTGTTTCAGCAGAGGATCTTGCGGATTCAATGGCGGCTCGATATCAAAAACATCGATCCCGGCACCGGCGATCTCACCCTTTTCCAATGCATCCGCCAGTGCAATATTATCGACTACCGGACCGCGTGAGGTATTGATCAAAATGGCGGAGGATTTCATCAACGCTATTTTCTCCCGGCTGATCATCCCGCCGGTTTCATCTGTCAGCGGCACATGAAGGGTAACGATATCACTTGCTTCCAGGAGTTCATCGAAAAAAACATACCGAACGCCCAGATTTACCGCCTCGATCCTTTGGCTTCGACTGCAGGCAAGCAGTCTGCAGCCAAAGGCCTTTCCGATTTGAGCCACCCGAAGTCCGATAGCGCCGGTCCCTATAATTCCCAGTGTTTTCCCGCTGAGATCATGCCCGATCAAACCCGCCCGTGTTTTTCCTTCACGGGTGGCCCGATCACACTGCACCAGATTGCGCAGGACAGCGATCATCAGACCAAAGGATAGCTCGGCAACCGAGTCCGTCGAATATCCTGCGCAGTTGCATACCGTAATGCCCCGTGCCCTGCACGCATCCAGCGCCACATGATCCACCCCGGTAAATGCGACGGAAATCATTTTCAATTTTCGTAACCCGCAAATCACCTGGCCCGACAGTGGCAGATTGCCGATCATGACAATATCCGCATCCGCTGCCCGGCTCAGGATGATTTCATCATCCTCTTCGCGGGTAGCATACGAAACGAATTTGTGGCCATCTGCCCGGAATGAATCAGATAGCCGTTCAAGCGCCGGATCAGGCACAAACAGGGGCTCGAGCAATACGATTTTCATTAATTTTTCCTTTTAATTTATGACAAAAAAATGAAATCAGGTTATATCTACTGACAATGCGGGTAATCAATGATTTATAAAATGTGTACCGGATATCTTTATACTGAGTCAACAGGAAAGGCCTGATTTATGGGTTTAAACGATTATTCCAAAACCATCAAAGAAATTGAACATCTTGCTCAGCAGCAACAATACAAACAGGCTGTGCGGCTGCTAAGTTTCACACTGCAACACGCGCTGACACGACTGTACGATCATATCAAACGCAATGCATCCGCAGATGATCTGAAGCGGCTTCTGGCAGCGGAAGAAAGCATATCGAACGGAAAAGAACCCTTCGGGCAGTTTTCTCTTGATCAGATCATCTCTTTTTTTAACCGGATTGAAATCCCGGGTCTGGCCGAACCATTAACGGACCGGCCACTCATGGTTTCTCAGCACCTGCCGCTGAAACGGTTCCGGGATTTCATCAACCTGTACGCCCGTTCGAATCTGGTGCCGGACAAAGAGGAACTGCCCGGGCTGATCGAAAGTCTTAAAAAATTCGTTTCAGAAACCGGTCTGGCAACCCGCCGGATCGATTCCGGGGCAGATGCAGCGATTCAAGGCGAATCAGCCTCTGTTGATATCCCCTCACTGATCTGCCCGTCATGCGGAGAATCTGTTGAAAAAGGCTGGAGCATTTGCCCGTGCTGCGAAACATCCCTCATCAGACAGCTTATCTGCCCCGAATGCAAAAAAACCGTCAAAGAGCATTGGAAACGCTGCCCCGTATGCTTAACACGGCTGGTATGCCAATCTTGCGGCCAGCGGCTTGTTCAAACCGGAAAAAATTGTCCCGGATGCGGCGCACAGCTTACGGACTCCCCCGCAGTTGCTTCACAACTCATCGAACCGGTTACCGGAATGGAATTTATCTTCGTAACCGGCGGTTCATTTATGATGGGAGATGCGTTCGAAGAAGGGCTGGCTGATGAAATACCGCTTCATCATGTGCAGCTTGACGGCTTTTATATGGGCAGGTATCCGGTTACCCAGGGGCAATGGAAAAACGTAATGAAACACAACCCGTCCTTTTTCGACAGGGGAGATGCCTATCCGGTGGAACAGGTGTCCCTGCCGGAGGTTAATACGTTTCTGGACAAACTGGCGGAACTGAACCACGGCAGGTATCCATTCAGTCTGCCCACCGAAGCTCAGTGGGAATATGCGGCCCGAAGCGGGGGAAAAAAAGAAAAATATGCCGGCGGGGATAACATCGACGGGCTGGCATGGTATACGGAAAACAGTAAGGGATCCACCCATCCGGTCGGAAAGAAAAATCCCAACGGACGGGGACTCTACGATATGAGCGGCAATGTGTGGGAGTGGTGCCGGGATATATTTTCGAATAATGCCTATACCGATCATGCACCCGTTAATCCCGTATACACGGAAAACGGATCAGACCACCTGGAGCATGTGATCCGGGGCGGAAGCTGGAATCTGGATGCCTGGAGCTGCAGATGCTCCCGCCGCTTTGGCTACTCACCGGAGTTCATGGGTCCGGGACTCGGGTTCCGGCTGGTGACCAGATGAGTCTGTCCTTATGCGGCTTTTTTCAACTCTGCCAGTTCCATTTTATTGACCTGAATCATAAACCGGATAAATTCAGCGCATTCGGATGCATCTGAGCTGTCTTTCCAGGACTGCATGAGTTTCACCGGATCTTCGCCTATTCCCTGCAGCTTGATCAACACGCTGAACAGATCTTTATATTCATCCGGATCAAGGGCAAACAAGGATTTGGCGAACGTCAGGTAATGGCGGTATGTTTTAAAATGATGAAGGGTTTTGGGAATATCAAAAAAAATCTGCATAAAATATATCTATATTTTCCTTTTTGATGGCCTGATAAAAAATTATAGCCCTTATTTGTCATTTCCATGAAGCTTGTCCCCGGCCGGATCAGGGAATGGGAATGACGGATGGGGGTATTTTTTACGAGACCATTTTTTTTAATTTAAAAGCAGCAATGTTCAGTCAGATGCCAGACGCTTTTTCAAATTCTTCAGCATCATTTTCACGGATTCTCCATTCGGAGCCATTGCCATCGGATTGATGTCAACCAGACTCTGCCAGACATCGATGGCTCCGGGTATGTCATTCAGATCGTGCATCAGCACAATCCCTTTATCAAATCTTGCGATTTCATGCCTCGGATCCACGGCAACGGCTTTATCAAAGGATTCGATCGCCTTATCCGGTTTGCCGATTTTTCGGTACATGACGCCCAGATCAGTCAACACATCGGCATTATCCGGCTCATAACCCAGAGATCGGGTATACGCATCGATCGCCTTCTGATACTGCAAGGTGTCAAAATACATGTGCCCTAAACCGGTCCACAACCGGGGATCATCCGGATGATTTACGGTTTCATCCTCAAGACTGCGTATCTGCTCGGCCATATCAACGGACACCCGGCTTTGCGGCAGCACCGGTTGCAGCACCGCCTGTTGCGGTATTTCGGAAACGGCCCCCGGCATATATGGATCCGTATTGAATGCGGAATACACAATTCCTCCCAAAAAACCGGCAATACATGCGGCAGCGGCTATAAAAAATGCGGTTTGCTTCTTTATATGGTCAGATTTCATATTCCCCATACGTTTTTAATTCGTCTGATATTGCTCCCGGCAATCCATAGCAAACGATGTACATCACCCGGTGATGTCCGGCCGGATTTTAGCTATTTTATCCCATATGCTTCCATAATCAAAGTTTTTTTTTGCGTTTTCATTTAACCTTTACAGGCCGGGGTTCACCATATCTTCCCTGTATAACCGAAAACAAACACCTCCTCTTCAACCGGTGTATTTTTAAAAATACGGTCTGATTTTTCGGGCTTGATCATAACTGTGGCCATATTTTGCTATGCGTAGCCTCGAAGTCCAGCCCGTTGCCGGCGTACGACATGGCGCGATCCGGAAAAAAGATGTCGGGGCCATGAAGCGTTAAGAAGCGCAAACTGTTTGAGGCGTGCCGAGTTTTTGCGCTTTAGATTCATGGGCCCGGAATCCCCCGTATCGTGCTGGAGAAGCCGGCAATGGGCGGGACGGGCCCCGTGACATGGTGGCCGCAGTTATGATCAAGCCCTATGATTGCATCAAAGGGCTTCGTTCCTTTATTTTGTACTGCGTACTTTTATTGCTTACACGCATATGCCAACAGGTATCGATATATCGAGCCGCCTGCCCCCCCTGCCTTAGCCCTAAATGCAAAAGCTGTCTGTGCAATCAACCACTGAAAATATCTAATTTCAGGATAATTTATCAAAAAAGCGAGCCATACGGATCATGCAATCAATAATTCTTATATTTACTTATAAATTAATTGATTAATCTGAATTTCAAAACTATAATGCTCATTATTAATGATAAAACTTATTAGTAATCATTCAAAATAGCAACGTATTCAATTTCAAGGAATACAACCCGTATCAAGCGGAATACATAACGGAGTTCTGTCATAAAGCCTTGACACAAGCTTAAAAATAAATTGCACAGATACAGTCCTTTCATAAACACCAATAGTTACATCCCGTCATTACTGAAACAGCTTCATATTTTTTAAACAGGCAATTAATTTGTTCGTTCTGCATTTGCCGTCAGCAGGTAATGCTTTTTAGCCTTAAAATGGGATTACCCGTCACTTTACGCGAACGACATGCCAAATCATAAAAACGGAATCAATCAGACATCAGATACGAACTGACTGTAATTACAATAAATTGGTTCAGGACATCGTCCATATATTTTTTTTCGTTCATTTTAACCAAAATCTAACAAAGGAGAAAAAGATGAACAGAAAGTTTATGGGATTAATTGTATTTTTAGTTATTATGCTGCAATTTTCTTTAACATTCGGAGCAGATGGACCGTACGTAAGTGTTAATTTAGGCGTAAATGTTTTGAGCGAATCTGATTTAACGACTAACTTCGGTCCGGCACAATTAGATTATGATTTAGGTTTTACGCCGGGGCTCTCCCTGGGTCAGGATTATGGAAATATTCGGATTGAAGCGGAAATAAGCTATCTGAAAAACGGCTATGACAAAATAAAACCTGCAGGAAACTTGCTGAATTCTGACGGTGATGTTGAGACCTGGGTTTTTATGTTGAATGGTTTTTATGACTTTGAAAACAGCTCCCCATTCACCCCATATGCAGGTGGCGGAATAGGCTTTGCACAAATTGATATTAATGACTTTTCTGTTTACAATCACACTGTCGGCAATGACGAAGATACGGTATTTGCCTACCAGCTCGGCGCTGGAATAAATTATGAAATTTCCGAATCCATATCCCTGGACTTGAGTTATAAATATTTAGTAACCGATGACCCTGAGCTCATGATACGTGGTAATGACCCTACCTTCACTGTAACCGAATCGGAATATAAAACGCATAGAATTTGTGCCGGAATCCGGGTCAGTTATTAACGTATCTGATTTTTTCTGTTTTACATATAACAGCCGGATTCAATTCTGAATCCGGCTGTTATTTTAATATATTGAAAAAAAATCGAACCTTTTCATCGCCTTTTTTACCCACGATTCAAGACCTGCTGTCATCATCAGCCCCTGAACCTGCGAATTTTCATTCACTGCGGCTTGTAATCTCAACCAGGTGAAACCCGAACTGGGTCTTGATGGGGCCATGAACCTTCCCGACTTCCTCATTGAATACTACCTGATCAAATTCTTTGACCATCTGCCCCGGATAAAACTCACCCAGGTCACCGCCACACTGCCCTGAAGGGCATTTTGAAAATTCCTTGGCCATATCGGCAAAAGCGGATCCGTTTTCAATTTTCATTTTAATTTCTTCACATGCTGCCTGAGTATCCACCAAAATATGACGAGCCGCCGCTTTAGTCATGCATCCTCCATTCCTGTCAATAAATTCATATAAATTTGAGTATAACAACGTTGCCACACCCGTAAAATCTTAATCGCCCTTAGCTACCATTACCCGACTTTAATTGCAAAATCATTTTTCAGCCTTCGCAGCGGTCAGAAATATGCCTGCAATCCGGATTCAATGATCTCAAAGCCCAGAACTTCAGGCCACCTTAAACTATCCACGCCATCCATGTCTGTCTGCGCTTGGCGCCGGATAATCTGCCTTTCAAAGGCAAGTTGCTCTTCACGGGAAAGTTCCAATTCCCGGCTCACCCGCATCTTTTCAACCACGATTTTCATCTCGCTGTTCAGGGGGACCGCAACAAAAAAGTTCCGATAGGTCATGGAAGGCAGAATTTTGGCTTCAAAATAACTGACCCGCAACGAAAGACCATCAAAATTCACCCATGGCCACAGATGCCCGCTGAAATACAGTTTGTCAGTGGAAATCGACCAAAGCGTCTTTGCGAAACCGCCTTCCTGAAAACGCACCGCCTGGGTTTTGAGCATATCCGGGTTACCCGTCAGGCAAAGGGCCCGGATATAACCGTTTTCCGTGATGTCTTCATGGCTTTTCTTCGTCCATTGAGCGCTTCGCTTTCGCATCGCTGCCTTCTGGAACCGGTTCTGGTAAACAAACGAGCAATAATTGATCGGAAGATCAATGCCGCTATCCTTTGCGAAGCGAATCATATCCAGGGCAACAAGTTCGGATTCAAGCACCGTGACCTTTTCTCCGTGCAAAAACGTGTAGCCTCTCCGTGCAAGCTGCTTGAAATTATGGGGAGTGAGCCGAAGCTGATGCAAATTCAGAAAGTTGATTCCGGCATCCTTCATTTCCAGAATTTTAAGCTTCATTTGCTCGAAGGCTTCAGGCACCGCCGGAATCTCTACGGTAACATGCGGAATGACACCCACGGCGGATGCTGCTTTTTCCAGACTGTAATGGGCGGCACCGATATCAAACCGGATTTCGTCCAGGCCCGCGTCCCTGAGCTTTAAAAACATATCCGGCGTTGCCAGGGTTCCGTTGGTGTAAAGCCAGGTATATATATCGCCTCCGAATTTTTTCTTGACCGCGGCCAGATAACTCAGGCTCCGGTCAAAAGTCAGCAGCGGCTCACCGCCGCTGATGCTCACGCCCTTGAATTGAAATTTTTCGATGTAATCCACATAATCCGAAGGGGTGAGAAATTGAACGGAATTGGTGGTCGGCACATCGATCTCGTTTTGCTCGGCCGGGCAGTAAAAACAGTGGCAGTTGCATTTACCGTTGATAAACAGGCAGGACCATACGCCCTGGCCGCAGATCTCGCACCCCGGTGACATCCGGGTACAATCGAGTTTGGCTTCCTTGAAGCCGAATTTCACCCTGTCTCGAAGATCGGAAAGAATCCCGCTGCGGCGTTCTTCAGCCGCCCGGTCCTCGTCAACAGAGAGCCATTTCAGCCCATTATAATTCTGGCCGTATTCCTGCCGGTTGGCTTCAATGAGCCGGTTTTTAAAATAATCCGATGGGTTCATATATATGTCTCAAATAAGGTGTTGGTTCAAATACTCGAACAGATTGCGTTTAAAATTCACTTTCTAACCGGGCCGTCGCTTTTTTTCTGTAGACATAAAGCAAGGTATCTGATCCATGGATATTCGGAAAGACGCTCTATGATTTCTGTCCGCGGAGGGTTGTGATGAGTATATCACGATAACCGGAAAAGTTAATCATCATTTTCAACTCCTCCGGCAAGCAAGATGCCGGTCATTGTCGGGAAAAAATATTCTGACGTCCATTACCCCGGGATTATTCACGCCCCCCCCCCCCCC